>JAKSTH010000012.1 GCA_024402655.1 Treponema sp.
AGTGTCTTGAACAAAACAAAGACGGAACAATTCGCCCTTGTGAAGTTATGAAAGACAACGAAGAACTTGAAGAAATAAGAGCACAACAAGCAAGAATTATAAATAACGATACGAAAAGGACTGAACGTCTAAAAGCACAGATTGAAAAAATGAAGTGTTGTACTACTTGTGTAAATCATACTTTTTACATTCCACAAGTAGATAGGTTAGTAAAAGGAAAGGACGACACAAAATGCGAAAACTGTATACATTATTCACTTAATAAACTAGAAAATTACAGAAAAGGCAAAGAATTAGTAGATAAATGGGAGTTAGCAGAATGAGTGAAAAGAGAAACAAACAATACACTTGCAAATGGGAGCCAAATTGCGATGACGATTGTCGCAGACCTTATGGGGATTGCCCAGATAATTGTCCTAACTACAAAGAGAATAAAAGTGTAGAAGAACTAGAAAAAGAGATCGAAGAACAGAAAGCAATTCACGAAAGCGATAAAAAATCAATTTCCCTTATAATCGAAAAAAGAAAAGAATTTGAAAAAGAAAACGCAGAACTAAAAGAAATAATCATTGATGTTTTAAAAAAACACGGTGAATTGTGTTTTTTATGCGAAAATAAGGGGCAGAAATTACCAGAATGTAAATGTATAAAAGATGAAGAATGTTTAGAACATTTAATAAAATTATATAAAGGGGGAAACAAATGACGGTTTATTTATCTGGAAGAATTACAGGGAATGAGAATTGGCAAAACGAGTTTCAACAGGCTGAAGAAGTTTTAATAAAAAAAGGTTTTATTGTTTTATCGCCAAGAATGATAACCGCACCGCTGGAATATGAAGAATTTATGCACATTGATTTTGCTATGATTGATATTTGTGAAGCGGTTATATTTTTAGAAAATGCTACTTCTAGTCTGGGGGCAATTCGTGAGAGAAGATATGCAGAAGCTAAAAATAAATATTGCATAGATTTCAAAGATATTGATTTATTCAAATGTAGGTAAAAAAATGAGTGAAGACGAATTGCAAAAATTGAAAGAAGAACGACAAAAAATCTATATTGAAAATCTTTATAAAGAAATTACAGATCAATCAAAAGATGAACATTATAGACTTATAATGGCACAAGAATTATTACAGGATTATATTGAATTATTTATTAAATAAGTATTGACAATAAATATGAATACAGTATAATAAAGATATGCTTAAATAAAAGGGGGTTACGAATGGTAGTAACAAATGAAATGGGTTTACCTAAAGCATTTGAACTTGCGGTAAAAACTGAAAGACATAATAAGGCTGGTTGTTATAGTGCGACTACTTTATTACACGGGGCAAAAGAAACAATTCTTTCTGAAAGACATTATGAAGAAATGACAACAGATGTTGCTGATAATGTTTGGGCAATCTGGGGAACGGCGGTTCATTCTATTTTTGAAAAAGTAAATGATGAAACATTCAAAGAAATTGAACTTTCTGCTGAAGTTTTACATTCAACTGTAACAGGGCGTTGCGACAGTTATGATATGGAAAATGAAATACTTGTTGATTGGAAAACCGCTTCAACTTGGAAAGTAATATACAAAGATTTTGAAGATTGGCATAAACAGGGCTTAATTTATGCTTGGTTATTAAATAAACAGGGCTTAAATGTTAAGAAATGTCAATTTATTGCTTTATTAAAAGACCATTCAAAAAGCAAAGCAAAAATAGATCCAGCTTATCCACAGAAGCCTGTATTTATTTATGAATATGAAGTAACAGAAAAAGACCTTGAAGATATTGAAGATTTTATTTATGGAAAAATAGAAGAACTTGAAAATGCTTCAAAACTTGCAGATGATGAAATAAAAGAATGTAGTTGCGGAGAACGTTGGGCAACCGATGAAAAATGGGCTTTAATGAAGAACGGAAGAAAATCCGCATTAAAGTTATTCGATACAGAAGAAGAAGCAGAAAAACACAAGCCAATATATAAAGCAGATTACATTGAATACAGAAAAGGCGAAAATAAAAAGTGTTCAGAATATTGCCCTTGTGCCGAGTTCTGCCACTTCTACAATATGAATAAATAGGGGGAAAAGGGGCAGAAATGCCCCTGTAAAAGTATGGAAAGAATAGCTTTATTTAATGACAGTTTTCAAAATTGGAAGAGCCACGATGTACCAAAGGCTCAACTTATACTTACAGATTTGCCTTATCAGTTAGGCAATAAAATGTATGGGTCAAACCCTGTATGGTATAACGGGGGTGATAATTCAAATGGTGAGAGTAAATTAGCGGGTAAAAGTGCTTTTAATACTGACACAAAGGAAGGCTTTAGAATTTCTGAATTCTTCCACTTCTGCAATAATTTGTTGAAGAAAGAGCCAAAAGAAAAGAATTCGGCTGGTGCTATGATTTTATTTTGTGCATTGGAACAACACGAAGAATTAAAAGAGTATGGCAGAAAATATGGATTTCCAAATTCAATGCCTTTAATTTATTACAAAAATTATTCGGCTCAAGTTCTGAAAGCAAATATGCGACCTGTTGGAAACTTTGAAACCGCTTTAATTTTCTATCGGGATAAATTACCAAAGTTCAGAAATAATGGACAAATGTTTTTTGAATGTAGACCTTGGATAGAAGATAGGGATACACCGAAAATCCACCCAACTCAAAAACCTGTACCAATTCTGGAAGAACTTATAAGAACTTTTACAGATGTTGATGATGTTGTAATTGATTGTTGTGCTGGAAGTGGAACTACACTTCTTGCTTGTGCAAATACACATAGACGGGGTTATGGGTTTGAACTTATGAAAGAATATGTAAATGGATTTTATGAGAAGATCTTACCTTGTAAACAGACAGATATTTTTGAAGATGTGGAAAAGAAACGGAAAGACGAAGAAAGAGAAAAAAGAATACAGGAATTCAATTTTAATTAAGGGGGCAAAAAATGGAATTGAAGAACGTTAAGAAAATTGTATTGGAATTATTAAAAGAAAATGAAGAATTGCGTGGCGATGATGATTTATTGATATTAGCGGTTTATGAAAAGATAAACCCTTTTATTTCAAGTTATGGCTTTTCTTATGTTATGAAGAATAGAAAAAAGGGTCATTATCCTAGTTTTGAAAGTATTAGAAGAACAAGGGCGAAGTTACAGGAAGAATTTCAAGAATTAAAGCCGGAAGAAAGAATACAAAGAGAAAGGGAACTAAATGAATATAAATACCGAGAATTAGCAAGGGAATAGTATTGACAAAAAATAAATAAGTTTGGTATAATGTAGGAAATTAAAGAAAGGGGGCTAAAATGAAAAACCTTAACAAAACTATTATTATTGGAAATCTTACAAAAGATTGTAATGTTGAGTATCTTGGGAACGGAACGGCAAAAGGAAGTATTTCCATTGCGGTAAACGATACAAGAAAGAGCGGAAATGAATGGATTGATGAAGTTTCTTATTTTGATGTTACAATCTGGGGGAAAATGGCAGAAAACTTGAAACAGTTTTTAACAAAGGGGCAGAAAGTAGCAATTGAAGGAAAACTGAAACAAGACCGATGGGAAAAAGATGGTCAGAAGTTTTCAAGAATTTTAATTATTGCAGAAAGTGTTGAATTGCTTGGGGGTGGTAAAGGAAAAGAAAGTAATTCAACAAGTGCCGAGCCAATGCCACAGGAACAATTTCCAGAAGATATGCCCTTCTAGTGTAGGGGAATTATCCAGAAAGGAAAAGAAAATAAAAGAAGATGTAGAAACCTTGCTCCGTGTTTTTGGGGGCAAGGTAATACAAGGGGGCTAAAATGGGAAGAAAGAAAAGCGATTTTGTAGGAAAAAGAATTACAATTTTCTTGCACGAAAATCAAGTTGAATTGTTGGATCAGAAGGCAAAAAGATTAGGTTTGAGCCGTTCAAAGTACATTGAAACAATGTGCAATCTTGGGGACCAAGTAGAAAATAAAGTATCAGATAAATATAAAAGGGGGTAAAAAATGACAGTTTACGAAAAACTTATTTTAGCAAGAATTAAATTTCAAAGTGCTAACATTAAAAAGACAGGGGAAAATAAATATGCTGGTTATACTTATTACGAATTGGCAGATATTTTACCTTTTATCAATGCTTTATCAAATGAATTAAATTTTATTTGTGTAGTTTCTTTTAATGGTGATTTGGCTAAATTGGATTTTATCAATACAGAAAAGCCAGAAGAAGTAATTACTTTTACTTCGCCAATGTCTGAAGCAAATTTAAAAGGTTGCCACGCGGTGCAGAATTTGGGGGCGGTAGAAACATATATTAAAAGATATTTATATCAAAACTGTTTTGAAATCGTTGAAGCTGATGTACTTGACGGAACAATGAACCCAACAGAAAAAAAGATTATTGAAAGTCCAGAAATCACAGAAATCAAAAAGGCAATTAAAAGTGGTTTGTTAAAAGGTGATCTTGCAAAAAAAGCTGAATATTACATAAACAATAATGATAATGAAGGCATTAAAAAGGTTATGAATTATCTTATTGAAAACACTTAATTTGAACGTTTTGCAATTTGGATAATATAAAATGTTGGTTGCTCCGTATAGGGATATTTGTAGAAAAAAAATACGGGGCAACCTTTATTTTTAGGGGGAAATAATGAAAGTCTGTTGTAAATTCGAAAAAGTAGATGGCGGAGTATTTCTGCATTATCCAGATAAAGCAACGGGGCAAAAGATGAATGATATTTTGACGGGTTGCGAAGAAAAATATAATGGGTATGTAAACATTGAAATCCAAAAACCTTATAAGGCTAGAACAAATCAACAGAATAGAATGTTCTGGGGAATAGTTCAGCAGATAGCAAATGAAATCGGAGATGATATAGAAAGTGTGGAAAATGATTTGAAGATGAAAGCGATTGCGAAGGGTTATCCCTATAAGGTAAGTAAAATTACGGGGCAACCTGTTCCATATTCAATGACAAAGGTGAATACAGTTGAACAAGGTTATTTAATTGACACGGCAATAGAAACGGCTTCTTTCTTGGGGATTGTAATAGATGAGCAGAGTGCAAATTGATATAACAGGGAATAAATACGGAAAACTAACCGTTATAAAATATGTTGATAATAAAAAGTGGTTATGCCGTTGCGATTGTGGAAATGAAAAAATTGCAGATAGTTGTAATTTGAAACGGGGGAACATTAGAAGTTGCGGGTGCATAAGAAAAGGAAAAAGAAATAAAAGTAATATTCTAAAGTATTTTTTTGCAATCTATGAAGAAAATGAAGTTTATCAAGATGATGAAAGTCTTGCGGGAGTTTGCGAAGATTACGAAGAATTACATAATTTTTTTCCAGATTATACATTTGCAACATTATCTAGTTTGATAGCAAAAAATAGACCCTTGTATTTTGGGAAAAAAAGATATAGAATATATAAAATAAATAAGGGGGAAGAATGACACCAAAACAGGAAGAACAACGGGAAAAAGCGATTGAAAGAAGTAATGGCTTTTGTGCCGTTTGTGGTAGACCCTTGAAAAATGGACAAATGCAATATGCTCATAAAATAGGGAATACGGAAACCAACAGAAAGTTATATGGTTCATTCTTTATTGACAGTACATATAATGGGGAACTAGTTTGTAGTTTAGCCTGTAATGCAACTGTTGATGTCGGCAAGAGCAAGGGTAAAATCCTTGATACTCTTGCAGATATTTTATTAAAAGAAATGAAAGATTTTAGGGGTGAATAATGATTGTAAAAAATAAGCATAACAAAAAGATTTATAAGGTTTTGGAAGTTAAAGAAAAAACTGTAATTCTTGAACGTGAAGACGGCACTAATTTTGAAATAAATAAAAGTGAGTTTAATTTTTATTACGTTGCAGAAAAGGGGGAATAAATGAACGGAAGAACATCAAAGAAAATTAGACAGGTTGTAACAAGAAATGCAAAAGAAAGTTTTAATGATGTTGTTGAAACTATTGAGAGTTTGCCATTCAGAAAACGGGTTGCTTTATGTTGGAAATTACTGATGAAAAAACTGTAATTTATTGCAAAACGGGCAAAAGGTGTTACTCTCAAAAAGAAGCTGGAGAAGTAATACGATTAGCCAGAAGAAGAAATAATTGTAAAAATAAAATACCTGTAAGAAGTTATTTTTGTAAAGTGTGCAGAAGTTACCACACTACAAGTAGAAAGCGGAATTGGTACAGGGAAGAACAAATAAAAAGAAGTGTAACGGGGATTAGAAGATATGAAAGAAATCAAGACTATTACGATTAAGTGCGAAAGCAAAGATGTATTGAACATTGCAGAAATGACCGAATTTCAAGGCAACTTGAAAGCGAGAACTGACATTGATTATGATAAAATTAAATTGTCAATTATTAAATATGGTTTCAGTTTCCCCTTCTTTATCTGGAAGGATGAAGGCAAGAATTATTTATTAGACGGACACGGTAGATTTGCTACATTATGCAAAATGCAGAAAGACGGATATATAATTCCAGATTTGCCTGTTGTTTATGTAGATTGTAAAGATGAAGCAGAAGCAAAACAGAAACTTCTTCGTTTGAATTCACAGTATGGAAAAATGACAAGCAAAAGTGTGTTGGATTTTATCGGAGAAGAAGAAATTGAAATTGAAGAACTTTCTTTACCAAAGGGTTTTTTAGATTTTGAAAAAGTTGAAGAAATAGAAGAAAGTCCAGAAGAAGAATTTGCACAGGAATTAGGGGAAGAAAATAACTACCTTGTTTTATTTTTTGATAGCACTATCGATTGGTTGCAAGTTCAAAGTTTATTTGAACTTAAAAGGGTGAAAGCGTTAAAATCCACAGATAACTTTCAGCAAAAAGGCGTAGGGAGAGTTATAAACGGAACTCAATTCATAAAAAAAATGCTTGAAGCAGAAGAAATGAAAAGGGGTGAAAAATGAAAATTTCAGTATGTTGCCCATCTTATAAACGCCCAAAAGTTGAAACTTTAGATTATTTACCCTTCTGCAAGGTATATGTTGACCCTAGTGAATATGAAGCATATATTGCTAAAAATCCTGCTGAAAATATCGTAAAATGTGATGAAGGAATACAGGGGAATTTGTGCAGAGTTAGGAATTATATATTAGACAAAGAATTTGAAGCTGGTGCAGATGTTGTTTTAATTGTTGATGATGACTTACACCATATTGGGCGTTTTGTGGCTGGTGAAGATATAAGAGTTGAAACAGAAGATTTTTTGCCGTTTATTGAGAAATATAGCATAATGGCTATGGATTTAGGTGCATATTTCTGGGGTGTAAATATCAATGCTGATTATAAATGTTATAGAGAATACACACCATTTTCAACTGTTGCTTATATTGGTGGACCATTCCAATGTTTTATAAAAGACGGTGGTTTGCGTTATGATGAAAGACTTCCACTAAAAGAAGATTACGATATGAGTATTCAGCAATGCAGAAAATACAGAAAAGTATTAAGAGTAAACGCTTATCATTATTTCTGTAAACAATCAAAACAAAAAGGCGGTTGTGCCACATATCGTAATTCAGAAAAGGAAGTCGAACAATTAAAAGCATTAAGACGTAAATGGGGGGGGGCAATCGTTAAGTCTGATGTTTTTAGTAACAAAAGAAAAAGAAAGGTTATAGACTATAATCCGATTATCCATATACCAATAAAAGGTGTATAAAGTATTGACAATAAAATGTTGATAATTTAATATATAGTTGCAAGGGGGCTTAATATGGAATTAAGACAGGAATTAGAAAATATTAAAGGTTGGTTACATCAAGGGGCTATTAGTTATGAACAAGCGGAAAAAATGGCAAAGCCAATAATAAAAGCATTAAATGAAAAATCTATTGAAATAGCAAAGAAATGTGGAGTAAGACCAAAAAAGTTTAATTTTGCTAGCCTTATGAGATAACACGAGAATATCACGATAAAGGGGTATTAAATGAACGAACAGAACTTGAGAACACCTACAAGCGAAGAAGCAAGAGAAATGCAAAAAAAAGGTGCTGAAGCTAGAAAAAGAAATAATGAAAAACGAAAACTGATGTCGGCAATTTATGCAGAGTTTCTAGAAAAAGAATATAATGTAAAAACAGGTGAAGGGACAAAAAAAATAAATGGCTCTGAATTAGTGAATGAAGCAATGAAGAAAATAATTGCAAGGGGCGATAGTTCAACTGTATCTTTACTTCGTGAAATAAGAGAAGGAATAGAAGGAAGCAAAGTACAATTATCGGGTGAAGTTAGAACAGGTGAAAATATTACTGAAGAAGAAAGAAAGGAAATTTTCAAGAAACTTATGGAAAAGTAATAAATGCAATATGATGTCAATTACAGATGTTCTTTAACAATTCCAAAAGTAACGGAAGAACAATTTAATAAATGGAATGAAGAAGAACAGGAAACATATATTAAATTATTTATTGAACAGGTTGCTCCAACTTTTGAAAGTTTTAGAAATCCAGCGAGAATCAAAGGGCGTTATGGTGGGCGTGGTGCTGGGGCAAAGTCTGAAAGCACGGCTTCGCTTATTATTCAGATTTGCGAATATGGGTGGTATTTTGGGGAAAATATAAAGATCCTAATTTTGCGTAAGGTTCAGAATACAATAAAAGACAGTTCCAAAAGTTTGCTTGAAAGAAAAATACGAGAATTAGGGTATACGGATTTTACAGTTACAAATGAATATATTCGCAATAATAATACAGGGGCAGAGATAATATTCAAGGGGTTGAATGATTATAACGCAGACAATATAAAATCACTTGATAGCATTTCAATTTGTCTATTAGAAGAAGCATCTTCTTTTGATAGCCATTCATTAGATTTATTGGAGCCTTCAATTCGTAAAACTTGGAATTATAACGGGGCAGAGTATCAATCGGAAATATGGTTTATTGCCAATCTGGAAACAAGAAACGACCCATTTTTTGAAAGGTGGTGCAAGCAGAATAATGAAAATTGGAATGTTTGCGAAGTTATGCCACTTGGTTATGACAACCCATTTTATCCACAAGTATTGATTGATAACTATCTTTCTATGTTAGAAAGGGACAAGGAAGAAGCGGAACACCAATTTTTAGGTATACCAAGAAATAACCAAGAACATTGTGTATGGGCTTATACAGATTTGGAAGAAGCGAAAAACAGAAGCCTAAAAGATGAAAGCGGTGCGGTAGAAATCGGGGTTGATGTTGCTGGCACAGGTAAAGACTATACGGTAATTTTCAAAAGAAAGGGGCTGAAGGTAATTGAAAAGGAAATGTTACAGGGTGCAACGGCTCAAGAAGTTAGTGGCGAAGTTTGGGATATTGCGGAACGAAATCCTAGTATAAGAATTAAAATAGATGTTGGCTTTAATCCAGCTTGTGCCGATTTGTTGGAAGAATGGGGGGCGTGGGTTGAACGTGTCAATTTTGGGGGAAGTCCAGAAAATAAGGATCTATACCAAAATAATGCGTGTGAAATGCTTTTTAATTTGCCATTAAAGGAACTTTCTATACCTTCTGAATTTGTTACTGAAAGATTGAAAGAAGGACTATGCGAAAGAAGATTTTTTTATAATTCTAGTGGTAAAAAACAACTAGAGCCAAAAGACAATAAGGGAGAAGCAAAAGGGGATTGCTTCAAAAAACGGCACGGATTTTCACCCGATGAAGCAGATGCATTGTGTTTGTGCTTTATGGAAAGTAAGAATTTTACAGATTGTTTCTAAAAAAAATTAAAATATTTTAATAAAAGTATTGACAATAATTTTAATAGGGTATAATATAAAGACATAAAGCAAAGCAAGGGGGCTTAAATATGAATAAACAAATTAGAGAAATATTAAAAGACCAGATTAGAACCGCAAAAGCAATGGCTGACGCTGAAATCTTAAAAAATCCAGATGACAACGGTACTTGTAATTTTGATCGTTGCCTTTTCAAAAAGGAAAGCAAATGGACTTATAACGAGATGTCGGAATTATTCAAAGAATGTGAGCTTAATTGTTCTAAACATTCTGCTGGCTGGTTATCAGTTGATGAAATAAAAGGACAGGCTGAAAAGAATACAAGATGGCATAAGACTTTCAAATATTGGCTTGAAGAACAAGGTTTTGAATGTTCAATGTATTATCAAATGGACTAAAATAAGGCTTGGAAATCCCCCTAGAATTAAAAAAATAGGGGGTGTTTATAATAATTAGTATAATTTAATGGCTGAAGTTAAAAAGGGGGCTAGAATGAAATATATAGCGAGTTGCTCATTCGGAAAAGACAGTTTAGCAATGATACTAAAATTATTAGAATTACATTACCCACTTGATGAAGTAATTTATTATAATACAGGTGCAGAGTTTAAGGCGATAGACAATAATAAAAATAAACTAATCCCCATACTTGAAAAAAATAATATTGTGTTCACAGAATTAAAACCTAAAGAAGATTTTTTCTACACAATGTTAGAAAGGAAAGTAAAACACAATGACGGAACAATAACTAACGGTTATATGTGGTGCGGTGGTGTTACACGTTGGGGAACTTCTAACAAAGTAAACGCAATAAAAGAACATTATAAAAAATATGGTGATGAATTTGTAATTGAGTATGTAGGTATAGCAATAGACGAACAAGAAAGAATATTGAGAGAGAGAGAGAGAGAAGTCAAAAAACTTCAAGATATACCCGTTAGCAGAATGGGGAATGACAGAAAAAGACTGTTTGAATTATTGTTATAAAAATGGGTGGAATTGGGAAGAAAACGGAATAGATCTTTATAAAGTTTTAGACCGTGTTTCTTGTTGGTGTTGTTGGAATAAAAATCTAAAAGAATTAAAAAATATATATCAATTTATGCCAGAATATTGGGAACGGTTGAAAGTTTTACAAAGTAAAATAAAAATCCCGTTTAGAGATAACGCAACAATATTTGACTTAGAAGAACGTTTCAAGAAAGAAACGAATAATGGGCTTTTCACATTGGAAGAAATAAAAAGTTGTATAAATAAATAAAGGTGTATGGGGAAGATAAAATTGGGGTGTAATAATTGTAAATACAAAGGAAAGGTAAAATATAAAGTTAGTGGTTGTAAATTATGGGAATGTAAAGTATTGGGCGAAGTTCCTTTTTGGACTAATAAAGAAAAATTGCTTGATACTGTAAAGTGCGAAAGCTGGGTTTCGAAAGAAGATTTACAACAGGAGTTTGAATTCTAAATGAAAGTGTTAAATATAAAATGTGAACTTGCTTTTCAGACTTTAGCATTTCACCAAAGAATAGATAAAAGCGGTAGAAGGCAATTTAACGATTTTACTTTCCTTCATAATATGCTAGAATGGGGAGTAATATATTATTATACAAGAGAGCATAATAACACATTGTATGTATTAGAAAAGTTTAGAAAAAGAAGTGGGGGCATAGAATGAACTATCTTAATTATGGACACCGGACAGAAGAAAGCAAATACAAAGCAAAAATCAGAAATAGAAAAGCTTTCAAAGAATTAAAGGAACGGAAACGAAAAGAACAGGGTGGACTAGATTATATTATGGGGAAAAAACTTTCCAAAAAATATAACTGTCATCATCTGGACCAAAGAATTGAAAACTACGAAAATCTTTCTGAAGATAGATTTGTTGCACTAGGTTTGACAATCCACGATATAGTACATCAGTTGTGGCGTTATTATGAAAAGGATCCAACAGTAATAGACCGCTTGAAAGAAGTTTTAGAAAAAATGAAAAAATATTCAGAAGATTAAAAAATAAGTATTGACAATATAATAATAAAACTGTAATATTAAAGCATAAAGCAAAACAAGGGGGCTTAGATATGAAAAAGATTTATGAAGTTTTGAATGGTGATAATTTTGTAATTGATGATTACAGAACACAAGAAGAAGCTGAAGCAAAGATTAAAGAATTAAAAGAATTGCATTATTATTCTTATTTGAAAGTTATTACAATAAAAAGATAAGGGGGCTTAGAAATGGATAATCTTAATAATTTTATTTTGGAAGGAACTGTAAAAGGTTTCTCAAATACTAAAAGAACTTCGGTTGAAGTTGAGATAAAAGAAGGTGTAATAGTTACAGTTTATTTTGAAGGAAAAATGGCTGAAATTCTAAATAAGAATATCAGTAACTTAATGCAGATTAGAATAGTTGGAAAATGGGAAGCAATTGGTTTGGTTGCTGAACATTTTGAAAAAAGACTTGCAAGAAATATTTAATAAAAATGCCCTGCGGGGCATTAGGGGGAAATAATGATTAGAATTATTGGCGGGGTTGTTTTTGGTTTGTTGGGTTTGTTTATTTTGGTGCTGGTAGATGGCGAAGAAAAGATGAGAAACAAAAAGGAATTGTTCAAAGCAAATCTTTTAATGAAAGCAATCAAATTCTTGTTCTGTATTGATTTTGTTATTCTTTTATTGGTATTATTCTTATGAAATGGGCGATATTTAGTTTATTGGTTTTAATTGGTTCTTTACTTGTTGTAGAATTAAGTTTTCAGCAAGTAAGGATAACTAATTTAGAAAAAGAAGTTTTGAAACTTCAACAGGCTGATACAAAAAACAAAGCAGAAATAAAAGAAGTTGAAGAACAAAATAAACGTTATCTGGATAGTTGCCTAGATATACTTGTAAATGGGTGGCAATATGAAGAACAATGACAAAAAGAAAATCGGCTTAATTATTGAAAAAGTAGAAAGCGAATATGATTTTACTTCGCAGACTTTTGTAATTATTGAAGAACTTGCAGAATTGACACAGGCTATAACGAAAATAATGCGTTATGGCTTAAAAGATGGATTGCACGAAAATCTAGTTGAAGAAATTGCAGATGTTTATATTGTTCTGGAAGAACTAAAAAAATTACAAAATATAAATGAAAAGGATATTGAAAAAATAATTACAGAAAAGACAAGTAGAACATTATTGCGAATGGGGGTAAAAGGTGGAAATTAAAATTATAAATACAGATCCAATATTTGATTATAAAAGGGCGTGTTTAGTAACAAAGGGGAAGCAAATAACAAGGTGTAGTTACCCCGATACTTTTAACGATGAAGTTAGATATTGGGTTAAACATTTTGTTGCTGGGCATTCTTGTTTACGATTTATTCATTTTACAATTACTGATAAATTGCCAAAGTCTGTTATTATGCAGATTATTAGAGCCACAAAGGGACACCCGCAACCAGAAGTACAAAGTAGTAGACCCGATTGGACAGGTGAAGAAAGAAGTAATAACCCTTATGAAGAAAAAATATTTACTATGGATTTTACTCCAGAAAGTTTTATTGAAATGATGAAACAGAGATTATGCCAAAAGACAGAAAAGAATACAAGAAAAGCCGTTACTAATTGGCGTAATGAAATGGTAACAAGTAACAGTCCCATAGTTGTAGCTTTGGGGTTATGTGCAAAGGCAAAATGTGTTTATTACCAATCTTGTAATGAAATAGAGCCTTGCGGTTGCTGGGCTGATAACCTTTATGAAAGATTTATTGACAAATAATAAATAGTGTGGCTATACTTCAGGAAGACGGGGCAAAGAATGTTCCGTCAATTTTTTTTCATTGGAGAAGAAAACAATGAACACACCATTTAAAAGATTATGGTCAAAATTACCAAATAGGGCTTCTTTTGAAATGCCTGTTTATTTTGGGAAAACACCGCGTTTAGATCCTGTTAGGGCAATTGCCGAGCATTGTGCAAGTCAAGAATTAAAACTTTATTCAAAGACAGATATTAGAAAAAATGGGAAAAATGCTGAAGTAATTGCGGAACACGAATTCTACGAATTATTGGAAAATCCTGTACCAAATTATACGGAAATTGATGGCTGGACTTTGAAATATTTCACTTTCTGCCAATTGGAATTAGTCGGGGAATGTGCTTGGATTAAAGTGCGAGAAGGTAGTAAAATAGTTGCTTTATTACCTGTTTTGAAAAGTTGGATTATTGCAAAGCCTACAATAGAAAACAGATATTATAAAATTTTGCCTTATGGTGAAGTAGGAAATACAACAGTTATTGTTCCTGTTGAAGATGTTATATTATTCAAAGACATTGATATGTCTGACCCATACGGAAACGGGCTTGGACTTGCTGAAAGTATTGCAGATGAAATTGAAACAGATGAATTTGCAAGTAAATATCAAAAGAATTTCTTTTATAATGACGCAACACCGCCGTTTGTTATTACAGGGTTTCAGGGTGGAGAAGCACAAGCGGACAAAGTAAAGAAAACCTTTATGGAGAAGTTGGGCGGATATTTCCACGCTAGAGAGCCAGCCGTTTTGACAGGTTCAGCAGATGTTAAGACTTTAGGAATCAACCCTAAAGAATTGGATATGGTTGCAAGTAGGAAATATTTACGAGATGAATGTTTGCACCATTTCAGATTACCACCTGAAGTAATGGGAATTATTGAAAATAGCAACCGTTCTACAATAGACGCTTCTTTCTACTTAATGCAGAAGAATGTAATGTTGCCAAGATTGGCACGTTTTGAACGTGTTCTAAATAGACAGTTATTGCCCGATTTTGATAAAGACTTAATTTGTAAACACGATTTTGAAATTGATGAAGATATTGACCAAAAGTTAAGAATATACCAAGTCGGAATTGATAAAGGTATTATTACCCGTGAAGAATTCCGCAAGGCTTTCGGTTTCAATCCAGAAATTAAAGAAGGAACTATTATTTTGCCAATGGGCTTAAATATCGTTGAAGCTGGTGAAGAAATCAATATTGATGAAATACCAGAAGAAGATGAGATTGAAATTGAAGATGAAGAAGAAAACGGAAAAGGTCTTGCTTTTGATTTGATAAAAAAAAAAGACGATAAGGAAAAGGTGAAATTCAAAGTTTGGCAGATGTTCGACCAAAAGGCAAAAAATGGAGAAAGTTATTTTATTTCATCAGTAAAAAAAATAGCTAAAAGGCAAAACGAAGATTTCAACGATTTAATAAATAATTATAAAGGCGAGCCAATTGTTAATGTTATTAGTAATTATTTCGATAAAGAAGTAGATAAAAAAGTAAAATCGACATTGGCTTCTGCTTGGTTAAACAGTATGCGAAGTGGAAGGGAATTGGCAAAAACTGTTCTTTCTGAAAAATCAGTACAAAGTCTTGATGATGTAATTGTTACCAATGAAGCATTTAATAAGTGGATTGAAAGCTATGGGCTTGAAAAATCAGTATTATTAAATGATACAACTAAAAAGCAATTAGTAAAGAAGTTTCAACAGATTTTAGCGGAAAGCGAAACAACAGAAGAAAGTATGCCAATTCTGAAGAAGAAATTACAGGAAGGTGCAAAAGAAGTATTTGATGAACTTTCAAATGTAAGGGCTTATTTAATTGCAAGAACAGAAACGGGTGCTTCTGTAAATATCGGACAAGTTGCGACATATAAGGCTTATAATGTAGGGCGAAAAGAATGGGTGCCAACTTTTGATGATAGAACAAGAGAAAGCCACTTAAATATGGCTGGAGTTGTAATTGGTATTGATGAAAGTTTTGAAGTAGAAAAAGCCGAGGGTGGAGTTGATAATATGCTTTATCCGTTAGACCCAACAGGTTCGGCTGGTAATGTTTGCAATTGCAGATGTACAATTCTGCCTATTATAGATTAAGGAGAAGAAAGAAAAATGAATACAAAAATCTTAAATGCAAAGGCTGAAGATGTAGGAGAAAGAACAATACGATTTTGTATTAGTTCGGAAGTTGTAGACCGTGATGGAGATACTTTAATTGCTAAAGGGTGTGACTTCAAAAACTATGCGAAAAATCCTGTTTTTTGTTCATTCCATAACACAAGAGAATTCCCACTCGGGAAAGTAGTAAAATATTGGGCTGAAGCAAAAAGTGTTTATGCTGATGTTTATTTTCCAACTTTGGAAGAACTTGCAACAAATCCGGATAATGCAAGTGAAAAAGCAAAACTTGTTGATTTTACTTATCATTGTTATAAAACAGGAATGCTAAATGCCGTTTCGGTTGGTTTCATTATCAAAGATTATGTACAAGACAAAGCGACAGGCGGGCTTATTGTAAATAAATGGGAATTGTTGGAATTCTCTGCCGTTTGTGTTCCAGCAAATCAAGACGCAATTGCACAGGCTAGAAAATCTTTAGGAAGTGAAGAAGCAAGCGAAATTATTACAATTAAAAAGAGTTATGCCGAACTTGAAAAAGAACTAAATGATTTGACAGAAGAAATTATTGAATTAAAAAGAAAAATGGAAGAAAAAAATGATGAATTGGAATTGGAACTTGACGAAATAGATATTGACAGTATCGAAGAACAAGAAGATTTTGACTTGACAGATTTATAAAATTGTGCTTTTTTTATATATAGTCAAACGATAAAAGAATTATTTGTATTGACTATAAGCGAATGAAACGCAAAATAAAAAAAAACTAAATATCATTTTTATTTATAGGAGATAAAAAAAATGACAGTTGAAAAACTCGAAGCTCTTATTGATGAAAGAGCAAACAAAAGAATTGAAGAAGCAAAGGCTTCTATCAAGGCAGAAATGCCTGTTGGTTCGGTAGCAGATGAAAAAGCATTGGCTTCTGCTATTGAAAAAGAAGTTTCAAAGATTATGAAAGAAAAGGAAGCAGAATTTGCTTCTAACAAAAATCTTTTGAAAGCATTTGAAAAAGCAAATGAAGAAAATGCAATCAAAGGTTTACAGGAAGAAACAACAGTTTCAATCGTAAACAAAATGATCGGTGCTAATTTGTTTGCTATGCAGAAGTTTGACAAAACAAATGTTAAACAGGTTACAAAAGATGAACTCTTGGCTTCAGCTAAAGAATTGTTCCCTATGGCAAAAGCATTACACGCGGTTATTGAAAACAAAGATTTGAACACTTCAGTTCCATCGGCTGGTGGCTTTACAGTTCCTGTTGCATTCTCTGCTGATTATATCGAAGCACTTTATGCAAATACTATTCTTGATAAACTTGGCGTTACAAAAATCCCTATGCCTAATGGAAACTTGTCTATTCCAAAAATGACCGCTTCTGCTTCGGCTTCTTGGATTGGTGAAAGCAAGAAAATCAATAAGAGTGAACCAACATTTGGTGGCGTAAACTTGAAGGCAAAGAAACTTTGTGCTTTATGTCCTGTATCTAATGATTTGCTTAAATATTCAGGAGTTGGAATTGAAGCGTGGGTAATGAACGATTTGCGTGAAAAAGTTATGATTGCTCTTGATGACGCTTTACTTAATGGTAGCGGTTCAGCATATCAGCCACTCGGAATTCTTAACCAGACAGGTATCGAAAGTAAATCGGGTGCTCTTGCCGTTGATACACCATTTGATTTTGAAGAAGCCCTTGAAAGTGCAAATATTCCAATGACAAATGTAAAATGGCTTGCTTCACCTAGAATGAAATCTTGGTTGCGTGGTAAGGCTTTTGCTTCTGGTCCTTTTGCTTGGGCTAATGAATTGGCAAGTTCAAAGACTCTTGATGGTTATGGTTTGATTACTTCATCAACTGTTGCAAATGCAGATTCAGCACACGGAACTTTAATTCTTGGTGATTGGTCACAGTTGCTTTGGGGTGTAGGTTCAGATATTACATTTGAAATGAGCCGTGACGCTTCTTATGATGATGGATCAGGCACAATGATTTCTGCATTCCAGAATGACCAGACTTTAATTAAGGTTGTTACATCACACGATTTCGGTGTAAAGAACGCTAAAGCATTCTGCAAAGGTTCATTCACTAAAGCATAAAAAAATTAAGGGCGGGGGAAACTCCGCCTAATAGGAGAAAAGAAAAATGAAATCAACATTTTTTTCAACTACTAAAACTATTGTAGATGGTGCAACCGCTTTTTCAAGAAAAGGATTTGACTCTGCAAAAGTAATTATTGTTGGCGGAACAGATGAAGCAGATGTAAAACTTCAGAGTGGAACTTCATCTTCACAGACAGATTATGCAACACTTGGAAAATCTGGTGGTGCTGGTGTAGTAAAAGAATTCGACATTTCGCTTGAAGGTTGTGGCGAATATATCAAAGTTGCAGGAACATCACTTACGAAAGCAATTGTAATTCTTGGTGACGCAAACATTGTTCCAGCAAATGACAATGTAATTATTCGCTAATAAAAAGTGAATTATTAAAAAGGGCTTTTTCTTGTAATAGGGGGAAAGTCCTTTTTTTTATAAAAGGGGTGTGAAAATGAAAAAATCAGTTTTTAATTTGGTTGTTGGTATTATGACAGGTGTAGAAGCAATTGCGGAAGCCGTTTGTGGCTTTGCAATTAAAGACCCATTTATCAAGGGGGCAACACTTTCTTCAATTCCTGTTATTGCAAATGGTGTTATTGTAGTCTGTTCTAATTTTGTGAAACCCGATGAAGAAAAGGAAGAAAAAGATGAAAAGTAAACTTATTGAAACCGTTACTTACAAAGGAAATGGACTTGCACCAATTAACCATAGTGGGTTTGATAGTGCAATTATCATTGTTAAGGGTGGTTCAGATATTTGGCTTGCTTCTGCTGATACTGAAGATGGTGAATATACAAAGTTTTGTAGTTTGAATATTGGTGCTTCGGTTCTTGATATTGCCGGTTGTAAAAAGTTTATTAAAATTATAAATGCAGAAGTATGCGATGTTTTGCTCGGTGATTGTGTAAAAGATCCAGAGTATTCGGAAGTTGAAATTGGCGTTAGTGTTGCTAATTTATATGCTTATTCTTATACAGAAGAAGATGAAGCCTATATGATGTACACTTATGAACCAATTGTAAAAACGGGAGAAATTGCAATTCTAGTTCACGAAAACGATTTGACTTATGGCTATGATATTGTAAAAAGAACAATTGAAATTACTAATGTTGATGAAGATGGAAAATTGACAGATAGCAATGATATTGTTTATACTCCAATTAACGAAAAAAATATTTCTTTGTAGGTGAACAAAATGGCATTGTGTAGTTTAGAAGATGTTAAAAATTATCTAGGAATAACAGACAATACACAAGATAATTTTCTTAATTTATTGATTAGGCAAGTTTCTTCAATGATTGAAAGTTATTTGGGCTATAAATTAGCACGGGCAACATATACTGAAGAATTGCACAATGTCAATAATAACCAATTGTTAAGATTAAATAATTACCCTATTCAATCAGTAACAAAAGTTCAACAGAATGGGGCAGATATAACAGATTTTGAACTTATTCCACAGTATGCAAAAGTTGGAATGTTATATCGTGGTAATGGTTGGAACGGCAATTATTATGTTCGTGGAATGGCAAACGATGTTGTGTCTGGCGAGTTTTCAATCAAAGTAACTTATATTGCGGGTTATTATTTACCGAGTGAAACAGGCTATACAGAAGGGGCAGAAAGTTCCTTGCCTTATGATATTGTTACGGCTTGTATTATTGGAGTTGCTGAAAGATATAACATTCGCAATAGTGGTGCAGATGGAATTAAAGCCCATAGTGAAGGTGGAATATCTACAACATTTAATGGTTCGGAAGGAAGCAACGGTTTGTCTGCTTCTGTTATTTCAATGCTTGAAGATTATAAAGAAATCGGGATTGCTTAAAAATGGTAATGTATAAAAATGCAACAATTTTAATTGCTTCACTTACAACTATAAAAAATAGCGAAGGTGTAATTACTAAAGGCTATAATTTTGAAACACCATTAGAAACAATTCGGGCAGATGTTCAACCAAATAATTTAACTTCTGCTCAAATAGATTTGTATGGAATAAATTCCAAAATAGCAGAAACAAAAAAATGTTTTTTTGATAAAGCAAATTATATGACAAAAGGAAATCGGGCAAAAGTGCTTGATGATAATGGGAGTGTAAAGGTTTATGAAATTCAACCTGTTGCACAATGGCGAACACATTCGGAAGTTCTTTTAATTCCTGTTGAAAATGAATAAGAATTTGACGCCCGAAGAATTTATAAAAGTTCTTGCGGAAAAGAAAGAAAAAGTAAATAGCGAAATAGGGAAAGCCGTTACCGATTGTTGTATCAAAGTTCAACAAGAAATAGTAACGGGAATGACTACAACAAAAGTTGATACTACAAAGACCTATTATACGCATAATAAAATAAAAGGTCATCACCCTTCTTTAGCTGGTGAATATCCAGCGGTTGATACGGGTACAATGCGAAGAAGTATAACTTTTTCCGTTGAAGAAAAGAAAAGCGGTGCTATTGGAAAAGTAGGATCAACTATCAAAGATAATCCATACCCAAAGTATTTAGAGTTTGGAACAAGTAAAATGCCACAGGGTAGACCGTGGCTAAAACCTTCATTAAAAAAAGCTGAAGGATATATTAAGGAAAGACTAAAGGCGGTTATCAAATGGTAAACTTAAAAAAAATAGTAAATACTTTATTAAATGAACAATCAATTATTGGTGCCGTTGGAAGTGATAATATTTTTTGTGGTTATCCAGATACGATACAAACATTTCCCTGTATTTGTTTTGTAGAAGATAACCAAAGTGATACAGAATTTGCAGATAATTTACCGATTGCTAACAATTGTAGTATTACAATTCATATATACACAAAAAAGTTATCGGGCTATATGACAAGTTCTGAAATCGGTGCTATAGTTGGAAATGTATTAAAACTTGATTATTGGACTTGTACGGCAAATAATGAAAGCCCCGATGTTGATAATGAAGTTGAACATAGAATATTGAATTACAAGAAAGAGTTTCTTTCATAGTAATAAACGTTTATTTCTAATAGGAGAAAACTAAAAATGAGAACGGCAGAAAACCCGATGATTGGCTTGGATAATGTAGTTATCGCAAAGCTTCTCAATGATGATGTTGGCGGTGTAGTTTATGATACACCGATTGCTTTAAAAGGTGGTGTACAGGCTTCAGTAAACCCTAATTCAAGTGTAGAAACTGATTATGCAGACAACGGAGCATTCTTTGTCGCTGATAATCGTTCTAATACTGAAATCAATCTTGAATTGACAAACGTAGACCCAGCCGTACAGGCTTTAATGCTTGGACAGAAACGAGAAAATGGTATTACTGTTGAAGGCAATCAAGACCAAGCACCATATTTCGCACTTGGTTTC
This sequence comes from Treponema sp., assembly GCA_024402655.1. Taxonomy (GTDB): domain Bacteria; phylum Spirochaetota; class Spirochaetia; order Treponematales; family Treponemataceae; genus Treponema_D. The sequence goes on from JAKSTH010000012.1 coordinate 21,093, forward strand.
CGCGTTTGGATTGGCGGAACTGATGAAAATGGTGAAAAGATTTATGAATTATTCTGGTATGCAAAAGGAAAATTCTCTGTTCCAGAAAGCGGTGGCTCAACAAAACAGGAAAGCATTTCATTCCAGCATAAAACACTTGTTGCTCAATTTGTATCTACAATTTGGCAACCAGAAGGAAAAGGCGGGGTATTCTGTACTCACTTGCGTACAGACTATGACGCAGACCCAGCAACAGTTGCTTCTTGGTTTGACGCACCTGTATTAAATACAGATGTTGATAAAAGTGCGGTAACTGTGGCTATTGCTAAGAGTGGTACAAAAATCAATGTAACAGGTACAAAAGCAAATTCTGGAACAATGAAATTTGCTCTTGCTACAGTTCGTTATGGTGATAATATCACAGTAACAAAAGCTGGTGCATTGGTTGAAGGTTCAATTGGATTAAATGCTGATGGAAGTGCATTAGTATTTACACCATCTGCAAGCCTTAGCGGTGAAGTTGTAGTAACTGTTACAAGTGGTGTAAAAGATGTAAATGGTGTAGGAGTAACACCAACATCTGCTTCAATTACAATGTAACATTGACAACGATTTCAAAGTCGGTGTATAACTGTAATAGGTTTTACACCGATTTTTTATTTTAAAAGGAGTTATAAAAAATATGGAAAACAAAGAACTTGAAAAGGTAACAGAAAGTAGAAATGCACTTGTTATCGGGGGCAAAGAAAGAATTATTCGTTTTGGTTTTAGTGCGTGGGCGAAGTTAGAAGAAAAATATGGATCAATCCAGAATATTGAAAAACTTGAAAAAGAAATGGAAGAAAAGCCAATGACAGAATTAAGGGAATTGGCTTGGATTGGTTTAACAGATAAAGAAGTTTATAATTCGGAAGGAAAAAGAACAGGAAAGCAATTGGATAAAGAAACATTCCTTGATGAATTTTCGCTTGCTGATATTGAACAGGTTACAAGTGTTGTAATGGGTGCATTGTATGGGGCATTACCAAAGACCGAAGAAGATAATAATGAAAGTAAGGAGAGTGTGTAGAACACTTACCATATTGTTATTTATTGACGGCTACTATAACGGAACTTGGATTGTCTGAAGATTGGTTTTGGAAAACTGAACCCAAAAAAGTTATTGCAATGCTTGATGAAAAAAGAAACATAGACAAGGAAAAATCAAAGCTCAATGCTTATTATGTTGCTTGTATGATGGTTGGAAAAAATCCAGATGAAAAAGATAACGGAACGGCTGGGATTGATTATCCTGTAACAGAAGATATGTTAAAAGGTTTTTTTTAGGAGTAAATAAAAATGGCTGATGAATTTGGAATAAACGCCACCATAAACGCTGACACAAAAGGGTTTGAAAGTGGTATTGATAAGGCACAAAAGAAAACAAAATCTTTTTCAAAAAGCATTACAGATACAATAAATAAACTTGGTAAAAACGGACTTACAAAAAGTCTTGCGGATATTTCTCTTGCGGTTAGTGGTTTAACTAAGGCTTATGGGACAGTTTCAAAGGCTATTAAAAAAGTAAATGATACAATAAAAGAAACAATTGATTTGTATAATCAGCAATTGAAGGCTGAAACACTTCTTGAAGTTTCTGCAAAAAACAATCCATATTTGACTACTCAATCAGTAAATAGACTTAAACAATTTGCAAGTGAAATGCAAAATGTTTCTACTATTGGTGATGAACAAATGCTTCCTACAATGTCCCGTTTGGCTTCTGCTGGAAGGAATGAAGCAGAAATTCAAAAGATTATTAAAACGGCATTAGATTTGTCTGCTTCTGGAATGATGGATTTTGATAGTGCCGTAAACCAACTTAATGGGACATTGAATGGTAGTGTTGGTGCTTTGGGTAAGCAGATTGCGGGCTTAAAAAATCTTTCTGAAGAAGATCTAAAATCGGGAAAAGCAATTGATATTGTTGCTAAAAAGTTTGAAGGATTGGCAGAAAGTACAACAAAGGCAACCGGTTCATATCAACAGATGATAAACGCACAAGGTGATTTCAAAGAAGCATTAGGAAAAATCACAAAGCCAACTTCTGATTTGTGGAATAGATTTTGGAAGGGTTGGTATGAACAAGGTTCTTTATATCTTAATAGATTAAATGCTCAACTTGAAACAACTGTTAGTCGTAGGGAATTAGAAAACCTTGCATTTTCTGAAGAAACAGAAGAACAAGCAATACAGAAGATGATGGATATGGTGAAATCATTATCTACTCAACAAATACAAAGTATGGTTGTTTTTTATCAGAGTAAAAAAAAGTTGAGTGTTTGGCAACGTGAAATATATGGAGATTTACAGGCTGAATTACTAACAAGGGAAATAATACAAGAGAAAGAAGAACAAAGGGTAAAAACTGAAATGCAATTGGCTGAACTTGCAGAAAGGGAAGCAGAAGCAAAAAAAGAAATTGCTGAAAATATATTGCCAACGGCTTTAACTTATGAACAACAATATAATGCTTCATTAAATGCAAGAAAAGAATATGAACAGGCGAATAAAAAAGTTGTTATTGAAGCAAATGAAGAAATAGAAGAAGAAGAAAAAGGACATTATAAGGTAATATTAAAGAATATAGCGGATTTTGGATCTATAGCAATTACAAAAATAAAAAAAATAATCAGCACTATAAGAACAGTTATTAGTGCTGGATATAAGGCGTTTATAAAATTGGCAAATATCAATATTGATGAAATGTTAGATAACTTGCTTATTTTTGAAGATAATATACTTAAATTCTTTATAAATGTAGTGCCACAATTACCAAAGTTTATTTCTGGCGTTTTATCTTCAGTTGCGAAAATGTTCAAGAGTATTGTAATATATTTGAAGAAAATAGACCTTGCTAAGATCATAACAGAAATGCTATCTGCCGTTAGTGAAAATGCTGGTGATTTGGTAAATAATTTTATTGAGTTTTTGAGTGAATTAGTTACTAATGGAATAAAAGGTCTTGCTGATTGGATTGCTGAAGGTGGACTTAAAAAATTATTAAAGGCAATGTTGGATTTGCAAAAAGGAATTGAAAACATTGTAACAGAAAATATTGATGAATTAGTAAACCTTATAATTGAAGCGTTGCCAGATATTATGGAAACATTAAAAGAGAGCATTGTTTCTGCTTCTAAAGCATTCGGGGAATTAGTAGGACCACTAATGAAGATTGTAATGGAAGTTATTTTACAACTTATAGAAGTATTAACAAGCCAAGAAGTAATAGACGCTTCTATTGTTGCTATAGGTGAACTTATGGAAGCAATGGTGCGTGATGGAAGATTTGCAGAAATCATTATAAAGGTTGTTGAAGGTATTGTTAGAATTATAACTAATGTACCGAAATTGTTTGAAGGTATTATCAATGGCATTTTTAATGGTTTGTTGGAAAAAGATTGGAAAGAGTTTGGAAAGAAAATTGCTGAAGGTTTCAAAGACATTCTTTTAACATTGTTCGGAAAAGACACAACGGGAAATGGTAAGAATGATAGTGCGGATGCTGGAAAGATAATCAAAGGTATTCTTACGGGTGGATTATCTACACTTTTAGGATTTGCAACAGGTTCTAATAATGTTCCGCGGGGATTGGCTTTGGTAGGAGAACACGGACCCGAATTGGTAGATTTCAAAGGCGGAGAACGTGTTTATAATGCTCAAAATACCGCTTCAATTCTTAATGGTGCTAATAAGGGAAATTCATTCAATGTTACATTCAATAATTTACAAGATACTTCAGCTAGCACTATGATTAGACAGTTGAAAGCATATAATAGACAGATGGCAATAAACGGGATTTTCTAGGAGTAAAAAAAATGCAAAAGTTGATTTTTAGAAACAGTTTAGGGAAAGAAATTGATTTTACTAGCGGGAATTATGGCATAAATAATTGGAATGGATTTTCAGAAGTAGGAATGGAAATTCAGACACAGAAAGTGCCATTTCAAGATGGTTCGGTTTATCTGGATAATTTATTAAATGAAAGAGAATTATCAATTACACTTTCTTATAATGACAATAAAGATTTACAAAAAAGATATGAATTAAGACGCGAACTAATTTCTATTCTTAATCCAAAACTTGGCGAAGGCATTTTAATTTATAAAAATAATTTCATTGAAAAACAGATAAATGTAATTGCAAATATGCCTGTTTTCGCCAATAAAAATGCTGATGAAGGTGGAACAAATAAAGCTGATATTTCTTTTGTTGCTAATTCACCATATTGGGAAGATCTAAAAGAAACAGAAAATTATATTGGTGAACCTGAAGGGCAAGCGGTGGGAAGTCTATATGCTGGAATGTTAGAAAATAATGGTGATATAAAAACAGAATGTCATATTATTTTCAATTCTGAAAGTGCGGGAGTAGTTGAGATTGAAAATAAAAAAAGTGAAAATAAAATTATTTTCAATACTGAAGAAAATAAAACATATTTTGTGAATACTGAATTAGGAAAAAAAGCCGTATTTAGTCTTGATTTGACTTCAACAGATGGGCAAATAGTAGCATACCATCAATATTATTCCGAAGAATTAGATAAATATATTGTTATCCTTATGAATAAAGACGGAGCAACTTCTTTTACACAATATAAATATTATTATTCAATCCGTAATGGTTCAGATATTACAAGCGGTGGCGGACAATATTCTCTTGATTTTACAAGTAATGGAAATAAACCGGCACCAGATATGAAAGTATATTCTATAACTATCGGCTTGGATATTTATACAATTATCGGCTTCAATATGTTCAAAAATGGAATAAATTATATGGAGTGCGGAAATTGTGATTTTATTAAAATTAAAGACAGGTATTATTGTGTTTCTGATAGCCCACACCAATATTTAATAGATGTTCTTACAAAAGAACAGGTACAATTAAATGGTGATGGAAAAACATACCAATTGGCAAGAGCCGTTATTTATAAAGATGACAAAGCAATTCTTATTGAAGAAGGCAATATTTCAGATTGTACATATAAAGTCATTGATAGTAGTTTTAATATTTCAAGTGGGGTTATGGGTGGAAATGGAAATGTGCCAATTATTGACGCAATAACACACGAAGAAAGCGGAAAAATACTTATAAGAACAAGAACTTATAATTATTTTACTGAAGATTTTATAACATTTGAAATGTTACCTTTTACGACTAGCGATTATGATAATCACCCTGTTGCAAAGACAGTTTTATATAATAAGGCTTCTAAAATGTATGTAGTAATGTCTGCAAATGTAACAGGGCTAGAAAGTGGAATAAAAGTTACAAAAGATTTTAGATTTTTTGTAAGTCATAGAATTGGAACTTATGAACAATTAAACCCAAATTATGCTACTTGTATGACACAGAATAAAAATAATGTTTATTTCAGTAGTGGAAGCTATAATGATGGTGTAAGTGGAAAAGGTGCAAATGGAACAATGACAATCAATAGAAAAAATGAAATTGATAAACTTCTTTCAAACCTTACATTTAATATTGAAGGTGGAATGAATTTAGTTAAGGCAAATGTTCCTGTTAGTATCTCATATAAGAATAAATTTGTAGGTGTTTAAGATGAAAGAATTACCAGCAATAAAATTATATAATTATATAAATGACACTTTTGTTTTAGTTGCGATTATTGATGATGTTGAAAGCCTTGAAATGCAACATTCAAAATATGAAGCTGGCTCTTTCATTATTCAGATAAATTACAATGTTGCTAATTCACATCTATTTGAAAAAAATATGTTTATCCAGATTGGAGATGATAAACGTGATTTTTTCGTTATTACAAAAGTAGTTGATGAAATTGGGCAAGATGGAAAGGCTTCACAGATAAGGACAATATCGGGATATGATTGCCGTTATATTTATAAAAGACGTGTAATTAAAGAATTGAATAATGGAGATAAATGGACTTATTCTGGTGATGGTGAAGATTGTATTAGAAATTTAATTGCTTCTCAAACAGAAGGCAAAAGAAGTTTACCTATAAATAATATTATAGGGCGTGCAGAAGGTGTTGGCAAAAGATATTCAGTAAGTGAAGCATATAGTAATTTATATGATGTATGTTGCACGATTGCTACTCAAACTGAAATTGGTTGGCAAGTTGTTTTTGAAAATAATGAAATGACACTTGAATTTTATTATGGGGTTTCCAGAACTTCCACAGTAAGATTTGATACATCTTTTGAAAGTCTTTCAAATGGTAAATTTGAAGATACAACAGAAAGTTATACAAATGCCGTTTATATTGGCGGTAATGGAAGCGGTTCTAATAAAGATATTTACGAAGGCGAGAACTTCGATACTTCTGATTATTTACTTATAAATGAAGATGGCGGAAGGCTTGAAATTGGCTTAAACAGTTATTTAATTGTAAAGGGAAAAAGACCAGAAGGATTGAACAGGTTTGAAGCGTGGGATAATGCAAGTGGTCTAACTTCTGAAACACAATATATAAATGAAAGTATTTCTTTATTAAGCCAATATGGGCAGACACTTTCATTAAGTGGAAATGGGCTTATAAAATGTCCTTATGTATTTCGTGAACAGTATGATATTGGTGATGTTGTTACTGTTGCTTTTAGTGGAAAAACGGCTTCTGTACAGATCTTGAGTATTACAGAAAATTGGGCTTGGGGTTCTTATGAATTGAGTTTTGAATTCGGCAAGCCTATTCCAGATTTAAGCCGACAACTTGCTATGATGGTGAATAAAATACAAACATATCAAGCAACGGCAGAAGAAAAATCTACAAGCGGAATTAAATATTATGTAATACCAGAAGAAACAGAACAGGCTGAAAGCGAAGTTGGATTGGACGTTTTAGGTTTTACGGGTAATGTTGGAAGTGGTTCAACTTTCAAATTATATCTTAATGGAAAAGTAGGTGCTAAAACATATTCAATTTATATTAAGCAATTAGCGGGTGCTGGTAAATTGACATTGACAACGGGTGTTGTTGGTAAGAGTGATTTGTTGCTAGATGGTGGAACATACGTTACTATTATTTATGTAGATACAGACGGAAACGTTGAAAGAATTATATAGGAGTAAGAAAAAATGGCAGATAGTACAATACAAGGGTTAATTCCAATTGATGAATTAGAAAAAGATGATTTATTTCCAATTTGGGACAATTCAGCAGGAAACGATAATACAAAGAAAGCAACGGCTTTACAGATGGCAAAGTTTGTAGGAAGTGCGGGGCTTTCTTCTGTAAATATTACAAGTAATACAAAAGATTTTGTAATTTCGATAGAAGGTAAAGAATTGCAAGACGCAATGACATTAAACATTACCGCTTTAGTTGAAATTACAGGAAGTGAAAATGATGTTTTGACTATTGCTTATAATGGTGGCGAAGCTAAAAATATTAAAGTAAATAAAGATGGTGTATTGGCTGATTATGTTCCTTTTAATGTAGATAGTAGTTGGAAATTCTTACAGGCTTTCACAAGTTTAGATGTAAAATATATTGAAAATCTTGATTGCTGGATTGTAGTTGGAAATCCTGTTGTATTTTCAAATTCTTCTTCAACATCTGGATATACAATTTATGCAGACGGCAGAAAGGTATACCGAGTAGCATTACAGTGGCGAAGTAATACAAGAGTAAGATGTATTACACCAATTGCCTTAGTCCTTAATTTAGACGGTGGAAACGATAACGGAAACTTTGCACTTGTAACTGACGGAAGTTGTGCAATTGGCAACACTGATTTTTCATTGTATGATAGCCGTTATTTTACTGGTTATCGTTTGTTGCACTATACATTGGATATTGACAGCAAGTTAATTGGTGGACAAGTCAAACTAGATAGGTTTAATACTACTAGCGATTACGTCTTTATTAATTTCACTTTATAAATAATAAAGCCTAGTTTTCACTAGGCTTTTATTTTTTAATAATTAGTAAAGATAAAGTCCATAACAATTGGAGTATTAAGAGCCGTACTTCTATCCAGTAAATAAATTCTCATAGTACAAGATTTTTTTGCTTTAGATACGATTGTAACACCAGAGCTCCAACCTACATTATTTGAAGTAAATCCACCACTCATAACGTTATAGTTTGTGTCTTTAAATTCTATAGGAAAATTAGCGACACAATTATTTATGGAGTCTGGTCTAGTAAGTTTTAACCATTGTCTAATTCTGCCGTCTGTATAAGAAAGATACTGTTTATGTATAGTAAAACCTTAATTTACTATACGGTTTTTCTTTGCTTCACAGTAATTTTGAAATCTTGTACAACTTTCTATCTTAGACATATCCCATTTTAGCCTATCTCTAATAAAATCCCGTGCGGTAGACCATTTAACACTATATTTATTTGCGATAAATAAAATAGATTTTCCCTGTAATAAATAATTAGTTATTTCTTCTGTATATGGTGTTAGTTTTACATTTGTACATTTGAAACCCTTGTAATGTCCGATTTTCTGACCTTGTGCCATTTTTGCCCTTAATGCTTCTTTAGTTCTTTCGCTAATTCTCTGACGTTCCATTTGTGCAAGTCCAGCATATATAGTTGTCATAAATTCATAATTGGGAGTACCGCTAATTAGATTTTCTTTAATTAGATGTACTTTAATTTCTTTTTGTTTTAGTTCTTCAATTGTGGAAACTGTATCTGCGGTAGATCTACCAAGACGGGATAGTTCTGGAGTAAGCAGAATATCACCCCGTTCTAATTTTTCAACTAAAATCCCTAAATCTCTTTTATTTCTAGGAACTTTTCCCGAAACCTTTTCTTCTACAACTTCGTCAATTCTCAATCCGTGTAATTCTGCATACTGTTGTAGTGCAAACAGTTGCCCCGTAAAATCTTGCTTTTCGGTTGATACTCTAATATAAGCGTATACCATTTAAACACCCCCTATAAAACGTATACCACTAAAACAAATAAAAGTCTAGTTTTTTGCTCATATCTCAATATTTTTTATTGCCACTATTTGCGTGGTGGTTGTATACTTTCATTGCAAGACCAAAAAGTAAAAAAAACGGAGTTGATTATGGACAATGAAACAGAACGCAAGATTGAGCAATTAGAAAAAAAGCTTGATGATTTGCCAGCCCAGATAACAAAAAGCATAGCAGAAACAATGGATTTGAAAATTACAAATGCTATGCAGAAAATTAAACTTGATTTTTATGCTTGGCTTGTCCCTATTATTTTAGGATTGCTTGGAACAATGGCGGGGCTTGTTTATTCATTTATAATTAAATAGGGGTGTAAGATGAATAAATATTTTATGCAGACAGAATTGAAGCGGGTTGCTGAATGTTTTCCAGATGATAAAAAATTACAGACAGTTGCAAATAATTGTTGTTTAGCTTCCTGTTGTTTGTGGGATATGGGAATAGATGAAAAGAAACATTTGAAAATTATTTTAAGTGAACTTGGAAAAGGCTTAAAAAACGATTGTACTGTTATTTGGAAACATTTCTATGAAAATGTTGCGGGACGTAAAGTAAACGTTACATTTTTAGATATAAAAAGTTTATCAGATGTAAAGAATTATTTACATAGTTTTGTAAATTATGAATACAATGGTAAAAATCATTGGATAGGAGTTGAAAAAGGGAAGATTGCATACAATTCTCTTGAAACTTCTGAATGTGTAAAAAATGGTAAACCAATAGAAGCCCGTATAATTAGTTTAGCATAAGGAAATCAAAATGGAATTAAAAGCAAAAACAGTATCACTTGTTATTAAAATTATTGATGTTGCATTTATTGTAACGATGGCTATTCTGAAATGGTGCGGACTTTTTCAGAACATTACAGTTGGAGAAATTTGTATTGTAGGCGGTGTAATTGCTTCGGTTTTTGGTGATGTATCATTAAATACCGCTATTGATAAGTTTACCAAAGGAAAAGAAATTGAATGAAAAACTTAAAAAAATTGGTATTGTTATTGGTTCTTTTTTCGCTGGTGTTTTCACCATTATATGCGGATTATTACATTACAGAAGAACAGATGACAGAATTGCAGACAGAATTCAACGGGCTGAAGATGGAGAACGAAACGTTGCAGAAGGACTTAATAACGCAACAGATATTGTCGGAAGCCTTGAAGAAGGAATTGGAAAAATGCAAGACGGAGCAACAGAAAGCGGAAACCGAATTGAAAAAGTTGAAGGAATATTTGAACAGATCCAGCGACAGAAAATTCGGTGAGATAATGAAAGATATTACAACAGGAATTATTATTGGAGTAGTTGGAACTATTGTTACAGGTTTGACAATATTAAAAAACTCTGATAAAAAATAAAAGTGACTTCAAGCCCCCTAATATTGAAGTATAAAAAAAACTCCTTTTTTACCCCGTGTTCTTGAACGCAACGTTCCACGGGGGTTTTTTTATTCTGATAGCCCCGTAAATACCCCCAAAAACCCACCTAGCATTAAAAAAATGGGGGGGTATATTATAAAAATGGTAAAATTATACTACCAATTAAAAATACCCCCTAATTTTTCAATATTTTCATTTTGAAGAAACTTATTTACAAAGAATGTATTTAGTGTTATATTCTTAAATGTGGAAATAACCAGCCACAAGAAATTAGTAAGGGAATAAACGAAAGGCTTTTTTTAACTTGTTTATTATTTTTTGTTTTCTACCCCTTGCGGAAAACATTAAGGCTGGTTACCGAATAATAGACAGGTTGAAAAAAGTCTTTTTTTTATACCCAAAGGAGTTATACAAAATGAATATGGAAATTAAGAATGAAAATTTCTATGTAGTTCAAGGGTGGATGCTGAACGAGTTGAAATTAAAGGGGAATGAATTATTAGTTTATGCAATTATTTATGGCTTCTGTCAAAACACAAATGTTTGTTATGCAAGTATAAATTATATCCAGAACTTTACAGGGGCAAGCAAGCCAACAGTAATTAAAGCTATTCAAAATCTTGAAGAAAAAGGGCTAATAAGAAAAGTTGGTATTTCTGAAAAGGGAACAAATATTTATTTATGTAATGAGTTAGAAAACTTTACTAGTAAAGAAACTTTACCACCCCTAGTAAAGAAACTTTACTCCCCTAGTAAAGAAACTTTACCCAATAATATAATATATAATAATAATAATATAATTAATGTATCTAATGCAAAGAATGAAAAACAAAAACATAAACACGGTGAATTTCAAAATGTTTTACTTACTGAAAATGAATATAATAAATTATCACAAGAACTTGGATCAAATAAAGCAAATGCGGTTATTCAATATTTTTCAGAAATGAAAGAAATGAAAGGTTATAAATATAAAAGTGATTATCTAGCAATTAAAAAATGGGGTATAGAAGCATATAATAAAAAAGCTCCGACAGTTCAGAATTCAGCAAGTGAACCTGTAAAAGATTATAATTCAAACCCTTGCCCACAATGTAAACAATTAAGGTTGTATGAAAAGGGGAATTATTTTATTTGTGATAATTGCGGGAAATCTCTTGAATATGAAAAGGCTCTGGAATATTTCAGATTTTTACACAAAAAATAAATAAAAGTATTGACAATATAATTCCAATGGTATATTATGAAGACATACCAAAAGCAAGGAGTTATATATATGGCAAGTGGAACAGTAAGAATTAGTGATGAGTTTGAGCACAAAGGAAAGACTTATTCGGCTGAAGGTGTGGCTACAATTCTTGGATCATATTATGAAGATTATGAATATGGCTATTTATCAAATTCTGATTTCAATTTCGACAGGAGCGACATTAACACAGAGAATGTTCATATTTATGAAGTTCGTGAAGATGAAGATGTTGAACTAACCAAAGAAGAGTATAAAGAAATAGACGAAGTTTTAGTTGATATGATTTATGACGGTAGTTATGAGATTGAATTAGAATTCGACTAGAGCAAATGCCACCCGAAAGGGTGGTTTATATGGGGGCTTAAAATGGGAACAATTGAAAAAATGAAACAGGGAGAAAATCTGAATAAACCTATACAGACTTTCTTAATTGAAAAACATCAACTTCAAGAACAGAGTAAATTTAATAAATGCCCGATTTGTTATAAGGAAAAAGTAAAAGCTGGGTGGAACTTTGACAAAATTATGGGAGATCTAAAAAATGTTACTTATCAAAAAGTAAAAGAAGTTTATAAAAACAAGGACGGACAGTATTATAATGTTTTTGATGAGTATTATATTTGCAATGATTGTGGAATGAAGCTAACTGTTGAACATTGGCGAAAGGCATATTGCAAAGGTTATGAAGGTGCTGAAAATGAAGTTTAATAATGATATAAGAATAGTAAACGGGTATAAACTTTTAGCGGGTGCGGTTCTAAAAAGGGCAATACTAGATGGTGAACCAGAGTTCATAGACACGGACTATGGACAGGGTTTACTAGATTTATCTGGATTAAAGATAACAGATTTTACAGTTGTTAGAGATAAAGGCGAACTTGCAAAAGAATTGAATTTACAACGGGCAAAATTAAGATATTATAGGCAGATAGGAAACGAACCAAAAATAAAGGAAACACAAAAAAAGATTGATGAATTAAAAGAAAAAATTGAATTAAAAAAGTTTTCTAATTATGTAAAATAGGTATTGACAATATTTTTATAATTGTTATAATGTAGACATACTTAAAACAAGGGGGTTCAGAAATGAACGAAGAAACAAAAATCTTAATGGATATGGTAGAACGCATTTTACAGTTTGTAAAAGGTGGAGAACAGGCAATTGAACTTATAGCAGAAGATAAAAAAGCAGAATGTTATAAACAGTTTGTAATCGGAATTAAAAATATGTTGGAGTTTTCGATTGATCGTACAAATGAAGAAATCGAAAATACAATAAATAAAATGGCTGAAGCATTAGGGGGCGAAAATGACTAAGGCAAAATTCAGTTTTTCAAATATTTCTGAAAATGTAAAAAGTTTTACGGGGTATGTACTTGGTGAAGTATATGATGTTGTAGAAGTTGGGGGAGAAGTAGTTGAATATACATTCAAGCCTGTTAAGGTTGTAATGGAAAAACTTATAACAAAAGGTGCTCCAGATTTTAAAAGATTAGAACAAATGGCAATTGAAAATTGCTTAATGTAAAAAAAAAGCCCCTGCAAAAAGGGGCATAACAAGGGGGGGGTAAAGAATGAGAAGAATATTAAATATTTTACCAACAATATTTATTCTTACTTGTATGTT
>JAKSTH010000120.1 GCA_024402655.1 Treponema sp.
ATTCTTAATGATGCAGAAGATTCTGCCCTCGCTTTCTATAAAAAAGCCGCAGAATTTGCAAAAGATTCAGGCAAAAAAGCTGCAGCTCCTGAAAAACAGTATGCATTATATAAAGCCCGCGTAAAGAAACTGGTAACAATTCATAATGCAAAAGAACCAAAGAAACCAGAGGATTTACAGAAAGCTCTTGAAAAAGCAATGGGTTCAAAAGAAAAAGCATGGCAGAATTTTGCAAAACTTATGATTCAGGCTATTCCTCCTATGGGCTTTGCATTACAGTGCTGGGCAATGTGTGCTGAATATGCCGACAACGGTTTGGCAGATGCATGGAACCTTGGAAGAAAAGCAAACCAGGCAGCAAAAAAACAGCTTAAAGATTTAGTACGAAAAACTATTTTCCTGGCAAAATATGCTGACTCAAAAGAAGTGACCCCTGCAACTTCAAAAACTGCAAAGCCAGCTCAAAAGAATCATCAGATTTATGCAAATACTCTGGTTACCCTTTTAGTAAACAGCAGATATGACCGCATTCTTGGTGGAACAAATACTTTTGATAACATTAAGTGGTTCAATAAAGAGGTTCTGGAATCAAACTTGAACACAATCTTTATGCTTTTAACTCTTAATGCTAGTGCTAAGCAAATGCCAGAAGCAGTTAAACTTTACAAGAAGATTTGTGCTGAAAAAGTAAAGGCTGCCTATAAGTGCGACTTATTCGAAGCAGCATTCCCTCTTCCAAAAGTAAAGGAACCTGCTAAGAAAAAGGCAAAAGCAAAAAAAGCTACTGAGCCTAAAAAAGCAGCAGCAAAAAAAACAACAACTAAAAGCGTAAAGAAAACAGCTCAAAAAAAGACAATAAATTAAATCTAGCAATATTGCCTTGTTGTGTTATAATAAAAGGATAATACTGTTAAAGGGTTTATGACTTTTTATGAGTGTAGAACTTAACTCAATTCAGGCAATGGCGCTGGAATTTGTTCTTTTAGCCATTAGTTTGCTTTTAACAAGAAAATGTTTTTCGCTAATAAAGAAAGGGATGAAATATTTCTTTATATTTATGATATCCCTGGATCTTTTTTTATTAGTAAATATTCCAATTCGCCTTTTTGAAGTAAAAATCCACATCATAAATTCTGATATCATTTTCTGGTTATATTCAATTGCAATTGTATTAATGACTTCTACCATGTTCTTCTGTTTTCTGGTACTTTTAAAATACATGAACAGCAGAATTGTAAATTCTGGAACAAGAGTCTTTCTTCTTTCTATTCCTGTATTTTTAACAATACCTTTATGTATTATAAACAAAAGTACAGGCTGGTTGTTCTGGATAGAATCTGACACATACTACCGCGGCAATTTGTTTTTCCTGCAGGGAATGATTGCTTACGCATATCTATTTATAAATCTTTTATGGCTTATAAAATGCTCTCTTGACAAAAAGAAAAGAAAGGCTGCATGTATCGGACTTTTTTCAATACTGCCTGGAATTTTATTCATTATTCTGCAGGTTTTATTTGGCGGATCATTCTTATTGGCAGGTATAACAATCAGTGCAGCCATTATGTACATTGATATTTGTCTGGACAAACAGAAAACTTCAGAAGTCATTGAAATGAAAGAAATGTTTGTTCAGATTACAGAAACTCTTGCCAGCGCAATAGATGCTAAAGACGAATATACTCACGGTCATTCAATAAGAGTTGCACAATATTCCCGTCAAATTGCTGAAATTGCAGGACTTTCGGAAGAAGAATGTGAAAAAGTATATTTTTCGGCCCTTTTGCATGATGTTGGTAAAATTGGTATTCCAGACTGGATTCTGAATAAAAAAGAAAAGCTTAATGATGAAGAATTCAGTTTTATTATGCAGCACCCTATTTTAGGTCGAGAAATTCTTGCCCATATTAGAAAGCTTCCATACCTCACAATGGGAACAAAATATCATCATGAACGATATGACGGGCTTGGTTATCCTGACAGACTTAAAGCAACAGATATTCCTGTTTATGCCCGCATTATTGCAGTAGCCGATGCATACGATGCCATGACTTCCAGTCGAAGTTATCGTGATCCTCTTCCTCAAGATGTAGTACGAGAAGAAATTGTAAAAGGTTCAGGCCGTCAGTTTGATCCAGAGTTTGCTTCAATAATGGTTCAGATTATTGATGAAGATAAATTTTATAAAAAGAAGCAGAATAAAAATTTCAATGAACTGTATTGTGTAGGTTCTTATAATAACAGTTATCCAGGCATTCCTATTACACCTTTTGAACTAACAATAAAAATGAAATCTGAAAAACTGGCAAAAGGCCCAGATAATCTTCCGGTTTTTATTTTATTTGATGCAGTAGATAGTCGCGTTCATATTGAAGATCAGGAAAAAAAATTCTATAGCTATTCAGAGTATTTTTCTATTCGTGTTGATGGAGAATACAAATCGGAAACTTCCCGTAAGGTAGAAGTAAAGGTAAACCAGCTTAAAGAAAGAGTTGATAATACAGACGAGCAGCTTAATATAGTTTTAAAAGCAGTAAAGCGAAAAGATCATATTCTTCTTTCAATAAATGATGGCTACACTGAAATCAAGGCAACCATTGTAGTTTCAGATGGCTCAAGATTTGCTTTTGTTGGTATTACAGGACAGCAGTGTTACATTCGTGATATTACAGAAGAAAGAAGCAGCGAAATATTTCCTGAAGCATCCATTCAAAGAATTGCAGATGAAATCAAATACTTTAATAAACCAGATGGAGATATTCCTAATATCCAGGTTGAAAGCTGGAGAACTACTACATCTGAAAGTATACCTGTAAATAAATCTCTTAAACTTTCATTCCATATGCACAGCTTACCATTTGCCCGCTTAATCTGGCATTGTCCATTTGTAATTCTGTTTGAATCTGATGACGGAAAAATATATGGAAAAAATTACCGTGAACTGGCATTTATACGATTCGACGGTGAAAGCTGGCAGGAAGATCCATATTCAACCAATTCACATACCATTACAAAAACTGAGCAATTTGAAAACTGGAATAACTGGAAAATTGGTAATAAAAAAGGTAGAAAATTAACTCTTTCCGTAGACAGAGAAGATAACAAAATATTTTTCCATACAGAATGTGGCGGTCTTATTTTGGACAATACTACAACTATTTCAAATGAAAAAGAATGTAAAAATCTGTACCTTGCTTTAACCGGTGACCAGGTAATTATAGAAGCTGTAAAAATACTGGAAAAAAATTAATAAAGACAGTTCTACGAAAACAACTTTCCCGACAATATTTCTTTCAGTTGCATGCTATTTTCAATAACAGGTCTGTCCAATTCTACAGGCTTAAGACTTTCTGCTATATTTTCTGGCATTTGTGGTGCTTCACCTAAAACATGGCGGCAATAGTCAGCAGACAAAGAAGGATGTTTTAATCCCATAAGCACAATGGAACCTTCATCGCTAAATACATCGTCACCTCGTTCTTTTATAGTAGCATAAGAACGGGCAGTTTCTTTGTCGGCATATATACCATATTTCATGTAAAGTTCTTTAGCGGCAATTTCTCTTTGCTTTTCACTAACATTTACAGGATAAACAAAATTTCGCATCATCAGTTTATTTTGTTCAAAAAAAGATTCCAGACGTTCTAGATTTGCAGGGTTTATTGGAGTAGATTCCTCTCTTTCATCCATATTTACCATAGAATTAAGCATAACCGGTTCTCCTGCAGGGTTCACACACAAAGCTGCAGTTGAAGGTACAAAAAATCCGCTTACAGGAAGAGCCAGACGCCAGCTGTAAAGCCCCGCAATCAAAGAGCCGTAATTTCCAGAATCAACTGCATAATAAATGTCACCATCCAGTTTAGACTTAATCTGTGCAAATGAATAAGGAAAGAAGAAAATCTGTGCCAGAAGACGGCAAACATTTGTCATATTGGCAACAGTAATATTTTTTGAATGTACATATTCTTTGTCTGTAAAAACTTCTGATATACAGTTTTTAATATAAGCTTCACTTCCATCCATTTCTACAGGAAGAATATTTCCACCATTCCAGACATAATCTTCATCACAAAGCCCTCTAACAGTTCCTTTTTTGTAAACCAGCACGGCTTTTATATTTTTCTTGCCCTTTAAAACTTTAGCCAGCAAAGCTCCAAGTTCACCACTAGTATAATCAAGCAAAATTGTTTTCTTTCCGGCCAGCTGATTTGTAGCCTCAAGATAAGAACAGAGATAAGAAACTCCGTAATCTCTATGGTGCCCTGTAAAACCATTATAAAGCTCCATAAAGAAAAGTTTATCATCTAACTGGCGGATTTTTGGTTCAAAAGGAAATGCAGAAGTTGCAATAGTTTCACAAATAATTGGAGAAAATTCATCTTTAATTAAAGCGGAAGTTAGAGTTCCTGCAATAGAAGTAAAACTTGTATTTTCATCAATGTAATAAAGCCATCTGCGCAAATCTTCTATATCAGCTGGCACAAAAACTCCACCATCAGATGGAATACAATCATTTACAGCCTGAGAAAAACTTACTCTTAAATCTTTATTTCTTGTACTTGTAAATTTCATTTAGTCTCCAAACCACATAAAATTTAGTCTTCAATACCAGGAATATGTTTTTTAAGCTGATCCATAAACTCTTCGCCAGTAACACCTTCTCTTAAACATGCAAACATACAGTTATCACCGGCAACAGTGCCTAAAATTTCATCCATATTCAAATTATCAAGAGCATTACAAACAGTATTTGCATGACCTGGGAAAGTTTTAATTACTACAATGTTTCCACTCCAGTCAATACTGATATAGCCCCGTAAAAAATCCTGAATATAAATAGCCTGGCTTTCGGGACTGTCTTCATCACCAGGGAGCGCATACATGTATCCAGATTTTCCATCTGGTACTTTTCCTACTTTAAGAAGTTTTAAATCACGACTTAGAGTAGCTTGTGTTACTTCGTACCCTTCCTTCAAGAGCAATGCCAGTAATTCATCCTGACTTTCAATTGTATTGTTTTTTATTAAATTTTTAATTGCCTTAAGGCGTGACTGTCGTTCTTTCATACCGTTTCTCTCAAAGTGTGATTTTACAAATTTACTACATTTTAAGATTTTTTACAATGTAAGGAGGGGAAAGCCAGTAACGCCCCAATTACTATTTAAGTTCCGCAAGAACAGGTTCAATATATTTTTTATCTATAAGGCTGTAATTTTTAGAAATCATTTCACCCATTTGTCTTTCATCTTGTGTGGCATCTTTTTTATTTAATAATGCCTTTGAAAACATTTTCATGCCAAATTTAGAAAAAGGTTTCATATTTTCATAATTGATTCCACCAGGACAGTAAAACATTTTTACCATTGTTTTTTCTTCTGCAGTAAAAAGCTTGTCCATTGCAGCTGGAAGTTCAGGATTTTCTATAGGACTGGCACCAACAGCAAAAACAATCACCTTTTTCCCTTCTTTATTAAAACCAGCAAGTTTTTCTTTTAGCCAATTTAACTTTACTAAACTACCAGCCATACACCAGCTTCCAAAAATAATAGTATCATAACAAGACAAATCCATTTTTGATCCTTGTGCAAACTCTACACATTCACAGGCTGCACTTTCACTAATCCACTTGGCATACTGTTTTGTAAATCCTGTCTGACTGTTATAAATTACAATTGCTTTCATCGTATACTCCTTGTTTCAAATTATTTTCCATTTTTGAAATGATTTTAAATACCAGTTTAGTTTCTTCTTCAGAAATGCCATTAAAAAGAAGCTGCATAAAAGCCTGTTCTTTATGACTGTATTTTTCTGCCATATCACGGGCTTTTTGAGTCAAATAGATTCTTTGCTTTCTTTTATCTCGTTCATCCTGCATTAAAACCAGAAAACCTTTTTTGCAAAGACTATTTAAAATCTCTTTTACATTCTGTCTTGAACAGCCCATAGTCTGACAAAGCTGATTTGCTGTAGGAGCCTCTTCTCTATAAAGATTCATACAGGCCATAAGAAAAAATTGTTTACAGGTAATTTCTTCGTAAAAAGTATCCCCTACTGCCTGAAGCCGATTCATAAAAGCAAACAAAAGTCCAAAAAGACCATATTGTGGCGGCATAATATTCAAAACATCAGCATTTGTTATACTCATATTATGCAATATATTGCTTATTATAGACTTATGTCAAGATTTTTATTGAAAATTTATTTTTTTTTCCAAAAATGGTCCGATTTTGCATATTAAAGCCATATTACTAATAGATAAAAATGGAGGTACATATGGGACAATTCAGTAAAAAATGGGAAGATTTGGATTTTTCAGATAATTTTATTTTCTGCAAAGTAATGAAAAATGAAGAACTTTGCAAGGAAATGCTGCAGATACT
>JAKSTH010000121.1 GCA_024402655.1 Treponema sp.
AATATCTTCATATTTTTCTTCAGGAATATTAAGTTCCTTAAGTTTCTTACAAACTCCATCCATTCTTTCCATTTCTTCAAACAACAACTCAAGTTCTGTATAAAAATGATAAAACTGCTGCCTGTATGTCTGAAAATCTTTCTGTTTCTGGAAATACTTACCTTCCAAATGATTATAAGTTCGCCATACCTCAAATTCTTCAGGACGGCCTATTAGAGATTTATATGCTTTATCAAAAAATTCCTGTGGGAATGCAACTTCAGGAAGTCGGCCGCTATACGAATCTTCTATATCCTTCTTAAGAGAATATAAGTATAAAGTTCCTACATCTTTTCCTGAGAATGTTTCCTGTTTTAATAATTCATCAAGTGTTTTAGCCATAAAATTACTCTTAACAATAATAACACTTTTCAATCCATAAATAAATTCCACTTATTAGAATATAGTACTCTAATCCCAAATAAAGCATGAATTTTACAAAATCCAGGACTAATATTTCAAAACTGTAACCATTCTGAACAGCATTTTAAAAGTTCAATTTCAAAAGTGTAACTAATTTTTTTAAAGAAAAACTTCTTAACATTTCAAAACTGTAACTATTTATTACTCCTAAAACCAACAAAAGAAATTGTCTTAAAATTAAATCTATATTAAATGATTATATTTAAATTATAGAATTGTTTATTCCTTTAATTTATATTAAAGAATTATTAAACCATTTATTTAAAATTACTAAAATGCTCTGCATACATACTGGTATAACAATTTGGCAATCAAAGTTCAAAGAATACTCAGAAAAGAAGAACACAATCTATAAAAGACAGATTTATCTCAATGCAATAACTATTTTCAGTATATACATCTTTATTTTTAGAATGAAATAACCAAAAACAACAAATGCTCTATAAGGCCTTTTTTAGCCCCTACAGAGAGTTTTTTAATGCAATCGATATATTTCTCAAAAAATTTAAAAACATCGCTTATACGCAATCCTAGAGCGTGTTTTTATCTTTTTATTTTTCAATTTAATCATTTAATCTGCATTTAACACATATTTAATCTTTTATATATTAAACCGTTTAATCGTTTAATCTCTGTTTACTCTATATTTATCTATCGTTTAATTCGTATTAAATATTTAAACATTTGGTTAACTATTTACTTGACAGTTAATAGTTAAAGGGTTTAATATAAGTTTAATTTAAGAAGGATTTCTTGGGAGGCTATAGTGAAATCTTACGCATTTGCTTTGCAGAAAGGCGGTACAGGCAAAACTAGTATCAGTGTTTCCCTTGCCGTAGAGTTAGCTACTAAAGGCAAGAAAGTTGTTTATATCGATTGTGATCCTCAGGGCAATTCAAGTTCCTGGTTGTTGAATGAATTTGATCACGAATTAGCAGACATTCTTTATGAAAAAGCTCAAGTTTTAGAATGTGTTTATAAAACAGATATCGAAAACCTTTATGTAATCCCAACTTTTGGTGTTGGTGGAGAACTTAAAGCTTGGGCAAAAAAAGAAACCTACCCTTTCATTTTCCAGAAAACAATTCTTCCACAGCTTCAGGAACACTTTGATTTCTGTATTTTTGATACATCCCCAGCTTTTGATGAATTCGAAAAATCAGTTTTCATTGGATGTGACGAAGTAGTTCCAGTTTTGAAATTAGACGAATTCTCAAAGGACGGATGGGAAATCTTCACAAAAAACCTTGCACAAATTGATAAACAGTATGGCGTAAGTCCTAAATACCAGAAGATTATTTTGAATCAGCAGGATAAACGTCTTTCAAACCAGACAGCATATCTTGATGCCTATAATTCTTCTGGCACTTCTTTTGATTTTATCGTAATTCCGAAAGATCCTGCATTTGAAAAAAGCCAGAGTGCCCATACAACAATTCAGGATAAAAGAGTTCGTGCAAAAAAAGAAACTTTGGAAGCAATCACTAATTTAGCAGAGAGGTTAATGTAATGACACACGAAAAGAAAAACTTATCGTTCGCTGAAGAACAGAAATTGAAAATTGCTCAGAGCGTACAGTCTGCCTCACAGATTTCAGAAAATGTTATTCCTGAAAAAAAGGAAGAATCTACAGACTCTTTCAAAACTGTAACTAATGACTCAAATACAAATGCAACTACAGCCACAAAAAAGAAAGATGTTTTGATTGGTATTCATGTAACAAAAGAAGAACAGAATGAACTGCGCCAAATGTTCTGCTCAAACGGATTTTCATTGGCTACAGCATATCGTGCAGCTATGACTTATTTGAGACAGGACATAATTGACGGTAAGGCAATTATTACAAACAACGGGGAAATTTTAAGAAAGTAAAATATTCAAAATTTAAGGTGTTTTTGCAAAAAAACATAAAAGATATCGAATTAGGCCTTAAAAACCCCGTAGAAGGCCGTTTTTAGCCCTCTGAGGGGCATTTTCGGACATACTCAGTTGATTAATAAATTGAGTTTTTCGTTTTCTTCCAGGGAGGATAGAGTGAAGAAAGAAAAAAAAGCACAGGGAACTGAAATCGTACCTGCTAACAATCCAGATGCAGAATTATTCAGTTTTGATTATGTGCCAGACGAAAAACAATCGCTTGCTTATTTGCCAGGCTTATTTACAACAGCATCGTTGCCATTCAGAAATGTTAATAAAACAGTTTTTGTAAGAAAGGGTAGTAACGGGATTACACTTAAACTTACATCACCAATAAATGTTCCTTATGGACGTTACGGAAGACTTTTGCTTAGTGTTTTAACAACTCATGCTGTTATAAACAAAAACAAAGGCCCAGGCCCTGTATTTATGGAATACGCAAAGCTCAGTGATCTTCTAAAAGAATTGCAGCTTCCTAAAAGTCGTGGTGCAGACATAAAAGAACAGCTTGAATGTTTTTCTAATGCTGCCTTTTCGTTTACACAAAAGGTTACAGAATTGAAATCAGGATATCTTTTTAAGGAATTATACGAAGAAGGTAATTATCCTAAACAAGATGTTCAAATAACAACACATTCAACTGGTAATATTCGTTTTACAGAGGGCGTTCAATACAAAGAAGCTGATGATGGAAGTGGAGACAAAAAAAGTTTTGCTTTCAAAATTGTTTTATCACCTGAATTTGCAGCTTTCTGTCAGTCTCATGCAGTTCCAATTAATTATACAGTTTACAAGAATATTTCAGCACCAATAGCTAAAGATATTTATGCTTGGTTGGTTTATCGTAATAATTCGATTGAGGAACCAATTTTTATTCCAAGACATAAACTTGTTGAGCAGTTTAATCCCGTTGAAGATGCAAAAAATGAAAATCAGGAAAATGTTAGTTATTTTAGAATTATTGAATACATCAAAGAAATTAAAGAAAAACATTATCCTGAATTGAAAGTGTCTTTTGGTAAAGATGGGGAAGGTATTACCTTGTTTAAGAGTAAACCTCCTATCTTAGAAAAAGATACTCGTTATGCATTGATTACAACAGATATTTAAAATGGTTACAGTTTTGAAAGGAATTTGGTAGTTATCCACAATTCCACAAGGATTATTATTAGTTATTTAAATTAATAGTTAATTAATAGAATTTATAGTAGATATTTCAAAACTGTAATTATTTATTTCAATAGTGTAACTGACTCTTTGTTGTTACAAAGTCCTAAATCATTGTTATATAAAGAAATAACTTAGTTTTCCACAGAGGGTGTAAATTATTTCAAAACTGTAACTAAAAAAATGAGTTTTCCACTTTAAATTGTGGATTACTATTTCAATAGTGTTACTAAAATGGGTCAGACAAACAATGTTTTTTTTAGGCATACTTTTTTGTTATTTTTGCCATTATAACACAATAATGTTTTGGTTTTTTATTTGTATCCTGTTTCTTTTTAGATCATTTTTTCTTTATCTATTTCAAATCTGTAACTATTTTTCCTCCAGAAAGAGGATCAAATAAATTCTGCATTTCAAAAGTGTAACTAAAAAATAACTGAGATTTCTTTTATTTATTTCAAAACTGTAACTACTTTTTTTATATTATAGATTAAGTATATTTCAAAAGTGTAACCATTCAAGTTTCTTCTATCAAATCACTTTTTATGAAAGGGGAGGGGAATTGGAAATATTCCTTTCCTGATTGAGCCTGAAGCGAAAGAAGGGAAGGGCGCAATACACATTAGCCAAGGCTAACGTATGCGCCAGGTAGGGACCGTGTTCCGTAGGTAAAAAAACAGTCTACCAGACTGTTTTTAGGGAGTCTTCGAGAAGCTGTGCTTCGAAGGTTCTGGACCCTTCAATGAAAAAATCGACTATAACCTATTATAACCTATTTAAATAAAGGTTATAATAGGTTATAATAACAAAGAGGACCTTATTATGGGAGATATTAATAATCAGATTTCAGAATTAGAGGAACAGATTTCTTCATTACCTGTCGGATATATTTCAAAAAAAATGATTAGCGGGAAAGAACGTTATTATCAGCAATGGACTGAAAATGGAAAAATTAAAAGCAAATATATTAAAAATGAGGATCTGGAAAATTTTAAGAAAAAGATTGCACTTCGAAAATCTCTTCAGGCTAAACTTTCAGAATTAAAATCTTCGGCAGCCTTTATGGAACAACCTTCAATAAAAGATGCAAAGTTTAATCTTCGGGTTATGTTCGGTGATGACTTGAAGGATTTTGCTTCTCAAACTAATTCATTTCAAAAGCGTAACTGTTATGAACAGATTCAAAAGTATCTTTATAGTGGAACTCTTGATAAAGTCTGTCTGGTTTATGGTTTACGACGAACTGGAAAAACAACAATGTTACGACAGTGTCTTTATGAAATGAATGAAAAAGATTTTAATTGCAGCGTTTATATTAAGGCAACTGTAACTGACACGATGGCTTCGCTGAATAAAGATTTGAAACAACTTCGTGAACTTGGAATAAAATATGTATTTATAGATGAAGTAACGCTGATTAGTGATTTTATAGATTCTGCAGCGATTCTTTCTGATATATATTCTGCCATGGGGATGAAGATAGTTCTTTCCGGTACAGATTCATTAGGATTTTGGCTTGCAATTCATGAGGAATTGTATGATCGTGCTGTCATGGTTCATACCACCTATATTTCATTTGCAGAACATTCAAGACTTCTTGGAATTAACGATATAGATGAATATATTCGATATGGTGGAACACTAAAAGCTGGAACGTGGGATTTCGATAACAAAGAAGTAAATACAGAGGAAGCTTCATTCCGTGACAATGAATCAACTCGAATTTACATTGATACAGCTATCTGTTCTAATATTCAGCATTCTCTCAAATGCTATCAGGATGGAAATCATTTCAGAAATCTTTATGAACTTTATGAGAAAAAGGAACTGACTGGTGCCATTAACAGAATTATTGAGAATGAATCACATAAATTTCTTATAAGCGTTTTGACTGATGATTTTAAATCTCACGATTTGCATCTTTTAGGGCGTAATCTTAGAAATGAAAGAGAAGAGGAAAATCGTCTGGAAGTCTTTGATACTCTCGATGAAGAGACAGTTACGAAATCTTTGATGGATATTCTTGAAATAAAGAACAAGGATCTGCAGTCAGTCGAGATTACAGAGGATCACATAAATGAGATTAAGGAATATCTTGAAGCATTGGATTTGCTGGATCATAGCGATCAGAGATCAATTGGAAGAAAACTTAGGTTTTCTGATAGTAACATTTTCACGCAGCCTGGTATGAGATTCTGTCAGGCAAAAGCATTAGTTCATTCGATTCTTAAAGATGATAAGTTTGATGAATTGAGTGATCCTGTAAAACTTTTTGTTACAGACAGACTTCTTACAACCGTAATGGGGCACATGCTGGAAGATATTGTTATCCTGGATACAAAGCGCCGATATGGAAAAACGAAAGAGGTTTTCAAATTATATTTTGCTGCTGGTGAATTTGATATGGTGATTTATGACAGCAAAAAGGGCGAAATAGAATGCTTTGAGATTAAACATAGCGATGAAATTATAGATGACCAGGCAAAGCATTTATTGAATGAAGATAATATTGCAAGTGTGGAACATAAGTTTGGAAAAGTTGTTCGCAAATGTGTGCTTTATGAAGGGGAGAGTGGTATTGCTTCCAATGGAATCGAGTATAAGAATGTGGAAGAATTTTTGAAAGAATAGAAAAAGTTGCAAGAAAAGCTTAATTTGATTTTGTTATTTCTTATTATTTAACTGCAGTACATGATGTATTGCGGTTAAAAATTATGTTGAATTCTGAAAAATGGCAATTTCAGACTGGGGGCAGCGTGGTGGTTT
>JAKSTH010000122.1 GCA_024402655.1 Treponema sp.
CCCAAAGGCGTTGCGGGAATGTGTCCCGCAGAGAGGGTAGGACGCAACGAAGTGCGGACGTAGGGGGAGACTTCCCCCCTTCCTATAAAATGTAAGGAAATTAAATATGTTATACACAATTAAAGAAACAAGAGACGCATTATTATCTGGAAAAACTACTAGTGTTCAGCTGGTAAAAGAAGCTATGGACACTTTCGAAAAAGATAAATCGGCTGCAATTCCATTAAACGCATTTATTGAAATGTTTGATGATGCTGTTGTAAAAGCAGAAGCTGCAGATAAAGAAATTGCAGAAGCAAAATCGGCAGGAAATGCTGAAAAATTGTTTGAAGAAAAACCTTTGCTTGGTATTCCTTTTGCAATTAAAGATAACATGAACTCTAAAGGTCACCGCCTTACTTGTGCTTCTAAAATTCTTGAAGGTTATGTGGCTCCTTATAATGCAACTGTAATTGACCGTCTTGAAAAAGCAGGTGCTATTGCTCTTGGCCGCTGTAATCAGGATGAATTTGCAATGGGTTCCTCTACTGAATACTCTTGCTATGGTCCAACTCGTAACCCAATTAACCGCGACTTTGTTTCTGGTGGTTCATCTGGTGGTTCGGCTGCGGCTGTTGCTGCTAATCAGGCATTGTTTGGTCTTGGTACTGAAACTGGTGGTTCTGTTCGTCTTCCAGCTTCTTATTGTGGTATTTATGGTCTTAAACCAACTTACGGTGTTCTTAGCCGCTGGGGTATTGTTGCTTACGGTTCATCTTTAGATCAGGTTGGTATTCTTGGTCACACTCCTGCTGATATTGCAGAACCTCTTTCTATTATGTGTGGTCAGGATATGTATGATGATACTTCTGCTGACTTACCAAATGGAAAAGCTCTTAAAAATCTTTCTGCATTAAGTGATGCTGAATTTGCTGCTATAAAAGTTGCTATTCCAAAACAGTTCCTTAAAACTGAAGGTGCTGATCCTGATGTTGTTAAATGTTTTGAAGAAACTCGCAAATGGTTTGAATCTAAGGGTGCAAAAATTGATGAAGTTGACCTTCCAATTCTTGATGCTTCTATTGCTTCTTACTATGTAATTGCTCTTTCTGAAGCTGCTTCTAACTTAAGCCGTTTTGATGGTATTCGTTACGGAAACCGTGTTGATAATCAGAAAGGTTATGATGAACTTTATGTTGATACTCGTTCAAATGGATTTGGTCCAGAAGTAAAACGCCGTATTGTTATTGGTAACTATGTTCTTTCTGAACAGTTCTCTGGTGACACTTACAAAAAAGGTATGACTGTTCGTGCCCGTATTCAGAAAGAAGTTGCTGCCGTATTTGAAAAATATGACATTATTTTGTGTCCAACTTGTCCTACTGCTGCATTTAAGCTTGGTTCTAAAGTTGATGATCCTCTTGAAATGTATCTTTCTGACTTGTATACAACTTTTGTAAACTTAGCACGTATTCCTTCTATCAATGTGCCTGCTGGAAAAACAAGCAAAGATGGAATGCCAATTGGTATGCAGTTTGCAGGAAAAATGTTCAGCGAAGAAAAACTCCTTCGTCTTGCTCAGAACTTTGAAGCTGATCATCCTGGTTGTGGTGTTCCTGTTAAATAGTCTATTAATAGAAGAAATTGTACATATTAAAAAAGTTTAGGGGAGTCTGATGACAGGATTAGTACTTGAAGGTGGTGGTCATAGAGGAATCTATACTGCTGGTGTCCTTGATGTTTTTATTGAAAATAAAATTAAGGTTGATGGCGTAATCGGTGTTTCTGCCGGTGCAATTCATGGTGCAAGTTTTGTTGCTGGTCAGGTTGGTCGTTCTGTTCGTTATACAGAAAAATATTGTAACAATAAAGACTACATGAGTTGGGGAAGCCTTTTTAGAACAGGTGATTTGTTCAATTCTGATTTCTGTTACAGACTTTTACCTGAACAGTTGGATCCTTTTGATAATATTGGTTTTGAAAAAGCAACAATTCCCTATTACACAGTTTGTACAGATGTAAATACAGGTGAAGCTGTTTACCATCAGAGTAAGTCTCTTAGAGGCGATGAAATCAAATGGATTCAGGCTAGTGCTTCTATGCCTTTGGTTGCCCGCCCTGTAAATATTGACGGTCAGCTTTTGTTAGACGGCGGTATGGCAGATTCTATTCCTGTTCGTAAGTTTGAAGAAATGGGTTTTGAAAAAAACATTGTTGTTCTTACTCAGGAAGAAGGATATGTTAAAAAGCCAAACAAGGCTATGCCTCTTATTTCTGCTTTTTATAAAAAGTATCCAAAACTTGTGGAAGTAACCAGAAACCGTCACATAAATTACAACGAAAGTATTGAATATCTTAAACAATTGGAAATTGGAGAAAAGGCTTTTGTAATAAGACCTTCTCAAAAACCAATGGCAGGTCGTCTTGAAAAGGATCCTGCAAAAATCAGATTAACATATGAATTAGGTCGTCGCGATGCTCTTAATGCTTTGCATAGTATTAGAGTATTCTTGACTGGAGGAAATTATGCAGAATAGATTGGAAATTGGACAGCAGATAGAAACTGAAATTGTAGCAATTACAGATTCAACTATTTTTTTAGATTTGAATGAAAAATCTGAAGGTGTTTTGGACCGTGCTGAACTTGCTGATGAAAATGGCGAAGTTAGTGTAAAAGAGGGGGACAAAATCAAGGTTTACTTTACTGGCGAAGTTCATGGTGAAATGCGCTTTACTGTAAAAATTGCAGGTCAGAAAGCTGATAAAGCTATGATTGAAAATGCTTTTAATAACAAGATTCCTGTAGAAGGAAATGTTGTTTCAGAAATTAAAGGCGGATATGAAGTAAAAATTGGTGGTGCTCGTGCATTCTGTCCATATTCACAGATGGGCTTTAAGAAAAAAGAAGAACCATCATACTATGTTGGAAAAACTCTTACTTTTATCATTACAGAATACAAAAATGATGGAAAAAATATTCTTGTTTCAAACCGTCAGATTGGTGAAAACGAATATGCTCAGTCTTTGGGTAAACTTGCAAGCCAGCTTACAGAAGGTGCAATTGTAGAAGCCACTGTTGATTCTATTGAAAAATTTGGTGCTTTTGTAAATATTCAGGGCTTTAGAGCTTTGCTTCCAATCAGCGAACTTTCTTATGATCGTGTTACAGATGCTGGTGAAGTTGTAGAAGTTGGTCAGGAAATTAAAGTCCAGGTACTTAAAGCAGACTGGAAAAACGAAAGAGTAAGTGTAAGTCTTAAAGCTTTGCAGCAGAATCCTTGGGATGTAGCTGCAGATAAACTTTCTGTTGGTGATAAAATCGACGGTGAAGTTAGTAAGATTATGGATTTTGGTCTGTTTGTTAATCTTGATAAAGGAATTGACGGTCTTGTACACATCAGCGAATTGGAAGATGTAAGTGCAAATACAAATCTTAAAAAGGTTTATAAAATTGGTCAGAAGATGAGTGTTGTTATTCAGAAAATTGATGTAGAAAACAAACGCATTTCTTTGATCCCAGCTTCTTCTAAAGAACAGGACGATACAGCTGCTAAATATCTTTCAAGTCAGGATGATGACGGCGACACATATAATCCATTTGCCGCTTTCTTGAAAAAATAAAAAAAAACGTTCCGGCTTCGCTCGACATACAAAAACATTTGTCATGTCAAACTAGACAGTTGTCATGTCGAGCGAAGTCGAGACATCTCTCTCTTACTCCCACCATTAAAATTAATCCTTAATCCTAAAAAAACTTTCAACCGATACTGAAGTGTAATGCTATGCATTTTAATGTAACAAAACTAATAATCGTTTGTATAAGTTATTAAATCATAGTATATTATATAGTTAGATATGATGGCACAACTGTTTGCAAAAAAGACATATCGATTTTCTCATTTTATTCGCCGCCTTGTGCTGCCATTACTGGTATTTTTATGGGCAGGAAGTAGTGTCTTTGCAACAAATTATCTGGCACCAGATAGTGATATAAATTGGCCACGATTAGATGATTCTGAAGCAAAATGGAAAACACAGACTATGTGGTGGGGGGATAATAATGGAAATCCTTCTACTACAAGTGATAATGTATATATTTCTGGTAACCGAGCAATTACATTAAAACTTCAAGCAGACATCACAATAAATGAAATAGATTTTTCATATTCGCAGGGTGGTCTTGGTGCTATATCTGCAGGTAGTAATATTATAACTATTGATTTGAATGGTCATAACTTTACTTGTAATAACATGATACTTAGTAATGGGAATGACCGTCCTTCTAATGTTAGATTTATAGATAGTACAAATTCTGGAAAAACCGTTACTGTAAATAATAAATTTGATTTTGCAGATAATGTAACAAGTACTCTTTCTATTAATAATGGAATTAAACTTGATGTAAAAAACGGCTATCAATCAAGTTCTGGTAGCGGTGGACTTACTATTTCTGGTGATGGTTCAGCAGATATAAAATTGCCACCTGAAGCATACGAGGATCCAAAACTTGATCTTGGTATTTTTATTTGGACAGGAGACGCAGGAGATTCGGAATGGAATACACCTGGTAACTGGCAGAAAAACACTGTTCCAAATAGTGATGATGCACTTGTCTCTTTCCCTACAACTGCTACTGTAAATGTTGATTCAGCGATTACAGTGAAGAATCTTTCTATAGGTGCAAATGTTTCTTTTAATAATTTTAATAATATTACCTATTCAAAATTATCAGTTACAGACAATGCGATTTTATCTTTAGATTCTGCGTTTACAATTGATTCAAAGTTAAATCCTGCATCTTCTGGTATAATTGAAACTTCATCAAATATAACAGGTTTTGCAACAGCTTTTGCTGCTCCTGCACTTTCATTCAAGGCGGATAACATTACAACAAATGCAGATTTTGAATGTAATAATATTACTGCTACATCTACACTTACTTTAGGCGGTACTCTTACAACTACAGGAAATATTTCTTGTAATTATTATGAAGGTACTACAGCGGTAGGAGTTTATTCCCATATTAATTGTGCCGGGGATTTTTTTGTACAATACAATGCGATGTTCAGAGGTAATGTTTCAGCTAAAAATCTGTCGGTAGGTTATGAAACTTCTTTAGGTGACAGATGTTCAAACATAACTACAGAACAAAATCAAACTTATAAAGGTACAGTAAAACTTTTACTCACTGGTTCAGGTGTTCTTCTCCGTTCTTCTAATAAAGGCTCTGTTTATTTTAAGGGAGATGTTATTAACTGGGATGGTGGAGAGATTGTTCCTCATTCATTAACTATTGGTGACAGCAGCAATAGAACTAATGTAGAATTTAATGGCAATATTGGTACTTCAACCAGTTTACTTGACTCTATTACAATCTACGGTGATACAACCGTTTCTTTTGCTGGTAACAATACTTTTAATAATTTAACAATCAGTGGTAAATCTCAGGTTTCATTTGCTGCCGGTTCAAAGCAGATTATTAATGGTACACTTTCTCTTTCTGGACTTGATGCAGAGCATCCATTGCTTTTTGGTAGTGCAGGTGCTTCTCAGTGGAAAATACAGATTCCTTCTGTTTCTGATTCAAACTTAAATTATGTTCATGTTATTAACAGCAAATCTGTTGATGGTTCTGATGCAGATAAAAATTTAGGTTTAACTCCTTCTAAAACTCATGCCTGGTCTAACAGAGCTGATAATACTGGCGACTGGTTTGCTCACAAATATTATTGGATTGGAAATAATGAAGGAGACTGGGGTACTGAAACAAACTGGTTCTACGATGCTGCTGGTAAATTGGAAGCTCCAATTGCTCCAGCTGGAGAACATTTAAGTGATATTTATGTTGTTAGCGGAAATCCTCTTTTAATAGGTCAGGATGCAGCCATTAAATCTCTTACAGTATATGCTGGAGCTACTGCTGTTATTGGAAATGTCACTTTAGATTCAAATGATATTATAAACAATGGTCGTATAGTAATGCCAGGAACAAATACTCTTACAGTTTCTGGAACTAAAACAAACGGTGCTGATTCTGTAATTGAATATACTGGCAACTGTTCTAGTTTACCTTGGGGAACTGAATACGACAGAGTTGTTTTTGCTGATGGATCTAACTGTAATTCTACAAATAATCTTACTTTTAATGGCACTGTAACAATAAATAGCGGAACTGGAAATAGTATTTCTCTTAATGGCAATAATACATTTAATGCTCCTGTTACAATTACTAGTGCAGGGGATGTATCTCTAAAAGGCACAGGACTTGTTATTGCTGCAGATGCAGTTTGTGATTCTCTTACTGTTAATTCTGCTGTTAC
>JAKSTH010000123.1 GCA_024402655.1 Treponema sp.
GTGGTGTTCCACAGATTGAAGTTACATTCGATATCGATGCTAACGGTATTGTTCATGTATCTGCCAAAGATTTAGGAACAGGAAAAGAACAGCACATTCAGATTACTTCTTCTTCTGGTCTTTCAGATGAAGAAATTGATAAGATGGTAAAAGATGCAGAAGCAAATGCAGCTGCAGATAAAGCAAAACGCGAAAGTGTTGATGCTAAAAACGAAGCAGACAGCTTGATTTATGCTACAGAAAAATCAGTAAAAGATCTTGGAGACAAGGTTGATGCTGCAGAAAAACAGAAGATTGATGATGCAGTTGCAGCTTTGAAACAGGCTCTTCAGTCTGACAATGTAGAAGATATTAAGGCTAAGACAGAAGCTTTGAAACAGGCATCTTACAAAATTGCTGAAGAACTTTACAAACAGCAGGCAGCTCAGGGTGGAGCTCAGCCAGGTGCAGGTGCCGGTCCTGATATGGGCGGTGCTGCTGGTGGCGACGCTGGTGCAAATGCTGGTTCATCTAGCGGATTCAACAAAGGCAATGCTGACGATGTTGAATACGAAGTTCACGATGACAAATAATTAAATTGACAAGAAGTTTTCACTTCTTTTAATTAAAAAGGCCCTGTCAATTGTAGATAGGGCTTTTTTTTGATATTATGTACTTACATTTTTTCTTGGGTAATGGAATATGGCAAAAAGAGATTATTACGAAGTATTAGGCATTGAAAAATCTGCAGATCAGGATACTATCAAAAAAGCTTACAGAAAGCTTGCTGTAAAATATCATCCAGATAGAAACCCTGGTGATAAAGAAGCAGAAGATAAATTCAAAGAAGCTACTGAAGCATATGAAGTTCTTTCAGATGAACAGAAACGTCCTATTTATGACCAGTATGGTTTTGCTGGTCTTGATGGCATGGGCGGTGGTGGTTCCGGTGGTTATTCACATGCCTTCCACGACTTTTCAGATCTTTTTGGCGGCATGGGCGGCGGCATGGGAGACATCTTCGAAAGTATTTTTGGAGGTGGATTTGGTGGTTCTTCCCGTTCAAGAAGCGGTGGCCCTGCAACTGGTTCCAGCTTGAGATACGATCTTCATATTAAGTTCAAAGATGCTGTATATGGTACTTCTACAGAACTCCATTTTAAACATAACGAAACATGTTCTGAATGTGGCGGTACAGGTGGAGCTCCAGGTTCTGCAAGAAAAACTTGTACTACTTGTAACGGTATGGGCCAGATTCGTCAGGGAAATGGATTTTTCAGTATTCAGCAGACTTGTCCTACATGTAGAGGAAAGGGAACTCTTATAGATAAACCTTGCTCTTGTTGTAGAGGTTCCGGAATTGAAGAAAAATCAAAATCTATGTCTCTTAAAATTCCAGCAGGAATAGAAGACGGAAGAAGAATCATTATTAAAGGTCAGGGTGATGCCGGAGAAAATGGTGGACCAGCTGGTGATTTAGTTGTTGTTTTACATGTAGAAGAGCATCCAAACTTTGAAAGAGACGGTGTAGATTTATATTGTGCAATTCCAGTAAGCATGGCACAGGCTGCTTTGGGTTGTGAAATTACAATCAACTCACTGGATGACAAAAAAGTTACAATTCGTATTCCAGACGGTACTTCAAACGGAAAATTACTCCGCATTAAAGGTGAAGGAGTTCCAATGGCAAACAGCTCTAAAAAAGGTGATTTGTATGTAAAAATTATGGTACAAATTCCTACAAGACTGTCTGGCAAACAAAAGGACTTGCTTAAACAGTATCTTGAACTGGAAAATCCTCCAAAGGAACCAAACTTAATCAATCTTTCACAGTTACAGAGATAAACATTTTTCCCATTTTTGCCGATAGTATGATAGAATAGATATACCATATACTTGAGGTGGCTATGTATAATACACGGAAAAGAATCGTTTCTATCGGAATCTTTGTTTTATCAATTGTAATATTTGTGTTTTTAGCATTGGCATTGATGCCAGAAAGACTTTCTGAAGATCAAATGTCAGTCTTTACTGGATTGATTGTTTGTGCACTTTTTGTTTCTGTAACATTCCTTTTAAACAAATTGAAAGAAGTTGTTATGGTAAAAGTTCATCATGACTCACTTGAATCTGGTGAAACAGTTGTAATTCAAAGATTTATAAACAGATTACGTTTCTGTTATTCCCTGGATGACTTTTATGCAGCAGTTTCTGACTGCCTTGAATTAAAAGGTGACTGTTCGGTTCTTTTAATTGACCGTTCTAAGAATTATCTTCTCTATAACAGT
Organism: Treponema sp.; assembly: GCA_024402655.1. Lineage (GTDB taxonomy): Bacteria > Spirochaetota > Spirochaetia > Treponematales > Treponemataceae > Treponema_D. Next base: position 2,268 of record JAKSTH010000123.1, read on the forward strand.
CCAGATAAAGTAACAACTTCCGATGCTATCCGCGACAAAATTGACCAGCGTTATACAGACTCTTGGACAGATGGTTATTTTTACTTTGACCGTCACCTTGGTATTACTTCTAACTTAAAAAAAGCCAGAGGATTCTTCCTTTGTGCCGAAAAAAATCAGCTTTTTGTATTCTGTAATTATGCCCGCCTTTTTGACTCAAGTATTTATCCGGTGCTTTTTGAAGAATATCAGCGTTTTATTACAAGAACACAGACTATTTCTCAGCTTTCAGAAATTTCTGCTACAACTAAGGAATGGCAGCAGCTTGCTGAAACACAGCAGTCCTTCCTTCCTCAGAAAATTCCAAATATTCCAAAACTTAAAATTGCTACATACTTCCGCCCATTGGTAAACGTATCTGGTGACTACTTTTCAATTCTTCCAATTGATAAAAGCCGTACTTTGCTTATGCTTGGTGACGTATCTGGTAAAGGTCTTCCAGCTGCCCTTATTATGGGTCTGGTAATGAACACTGTAAAAATTATTGAAGATAAAGAAGACCTGGTTGGTGTAATTCATGCTGTAGATAAAGCTATTAAAGGCATGCATCTTCAGGATAAATATACTGTATTGTTCCTTGGAATTATTGATACAGATAAAATGAAAATCAGATACATTAATGCTTCTATGTCTGATCCAATTATTCTTTCACCTTCTCCAGACGGTTATAGAATGAAGCCTTTAACTTCAAATGCTTCACTTGTTGGTATTCTTGATATGGGTGATATTACTGTTCAGGAAAAACGCTTGTTCCGTGGTGATACCATTTTGATTGCAACTGACGGTGTTTCTGAAGTAATGGATGATAGTGGTGTAGAATTGGGTGATACTGACCTTTATAAAAAGACTCTTATTGCCGGTGCTTCTAAAAATCCTCAGGATTTTGTAAATGATATTGTTGATCTTATCTGGAAATATAATGGCGATAAAAAACTTCATGATGACGTTACAATGATGATCGCAAAGGTAGGTTACTAGTATGGTATTTTTTGTATTAAATATAATTACTGCCCTTGTAATGCTTTCTCTCACATATTATATGGACAGAAAACTACAGCGGGATATTTCAGACACTTCATATTTTTTAACATCAATGCTCATTGTTACTATTGAATCTGTTTTATTCACACTGGCTCTGCTTGTTAATAAAAAATGGATTGATGGTCTTGTTAATTACATGATTCGAGGAACTCTCTTCTTTGACGGCTTGTTCTGGGTATTATTCAGTACAGCTTTAGTTAATCTTGGTTTAAAGAAGAAAACTCCTTTTATTGCTTTTATAAAGATTGCATTAACAGTTTTAGCATTTGTATTTGTATATTCATTTGATTATGTAGAAATTACTGCAGATTATAAACTTTATATTGAATCTAAATCTGTATTCACTGGGGATGCACAAAAATTATTCCCTCTTACAATTGATCAGCTTTATATTTATATATTCCATATTATCATTCCTTTCTTTGGCTTTATTTTCTACATGCTGCTGGAAGAAAAATCTGGGAACTCTCTTCTTAAATATAGAGGCGTTGTAGTTGGGGAAGGCATTCTTATAATGTGGGCTGTTAGTTTCTTCCTTAATTTCCTTGCAAAAATTAATTCTGGATATACTTCTTTATTCATGCTTCCATATCTGTTCATGTTCTCATGCTTGATTTCTGCACTTTCAAAGAACAGTATTCCTTCTGGAAAAACCCGCATATTTAATGTATTCCGTGGATTTGTTTCTTATTTGATTCCAGCTTTGGCTATCAGCTTCCTTATAATGTATATTCAGCCAACTGGAAAAGCAGGTTCTGTTTCTTTTGTTGTTGAGTTCATTATAATAAGCATTGTAGGCGTTCTGGTTTCTACTAAGGTTTCTCAGCTTTTGCTTTCTACAACAAGACTTTATACTGCCGATTATGCCGACTCTCTTGAAAAAGACCTTGCAACTATTGATTACAGTGCCGAAATGGATGAAATTACAGAACGAATGTATCAGATTTTTAGACGCAATGTTCAGTCTTCAAGCATGAATGTTTACATTGCTGATAATAAAGGTTCTTTAATTACAGCTTATTCTTCGAATAAAAAAGATATTACAATTCCATTAAACAACCCTATGTTTGATGTTCTTTTGAATATCAATAAATCTGTAGTTTGTTACACAGAAGTTGGACATGTACATGATATTTCTGCAGCTGATGAAGCTTTGGAAAAATTCTTTAATGAAACAAATTCTGATGCATTCTTCCTTTTGAATGAAGGTCGCAATGTTTTAGGTTTGATTACTCTTGGTAAACGAGTTAATGGTGACCATTACAAAGACTACGACCTTGATATTTTCAATAAACTGTACTCTTACTTCTTTGTATTTGGTTATTACATGCGTAACATTTCTAACAAGGAAATTATTTCTGTCGTAAATCGTGAAATTCGCATGTCATCACAGATTATTACTTCTATTCAGGAAAATATTGACCATATTAAAAATCCAAAAGCAGATACTGGATATCTTATGGTTCCTGCTCATAACATTGGTGGTGAATTTATCGACTTTATTCGCTTAACAGATACAAGACATTTGTTTGTTGTTGGTGACTTGTCTGGTAAAGGTATTGCGGCTTCTATGAACATGGTCATCTTAAAGTCTATTATTCGTACTTATCTTGCAGAAACTCATGATTTTAAGCAGTTGATTGTTAAGATTAACTCATTCATTAGAAACTCTTTACGAAAAGGAACAATTTTCTCTGGTCTTTTCGGATTGATTGATTTTGATACTGATACAATGTATTACATCAACTGTGGTATTCCGGCTCTTATGCTTTATACCCAGGTTTATAATAACGTAATTGAAATTCAGGGTTCTGGTCACGTATTAGGATTCGTTCAGGACATTTCACCTTATATTTCTGTTAAGACAACTAAATTAAATAAAGGTGATATTATTCTTACTTGTACAGACGGTCTTGTTCAGTCACATTCACTTCGTGGTGAAATGTTTGGTAAGGAACGTATTCAGCAGGCATTGCTTGATAACTCAACTTATCCTGCACAGCGTATGGCTCAGTTCACATTTGACGGCTTAACAAAGTTCATGTCAAAGGAAATGGAAGATGATGTAAGTATTCTGGTTATTAAGTATCAGACTGCTGCACAGTTCTATGAAGATGAAAAACCTGCTGAAGAAAATATTACAGAAGAAGAAGCTTCAGAAAGTGTTGCAGAAGAAACTGTAGTAGAAGAGACTGTTGTAGAAGAAACAGTTCAGGAATCTATAGAAGAAGCTGTAACAGAAACAGTTACAAATGAAGAACCAGAAATTGTTTCTTCAGAACTTCCTGTTGAAGATACACCTGCAGAAGATGTTGCTCCAGATCCATTTAATATGGAAGCTTTTTCAGATGAAGAAATTAATGCCGAAGATTTAATTCGTATGGCTCAGGAACAGGCAGAAGAAAGTAAAGAAGTAAATACTGCAGAAATTGCATCAGAGATTCCAGATGATCTGGATTTAAGTGATTTTGACGACATGTTTAAGAACTAGGAGTTATTAAATGGAACAGTTGACTATTATTGAAAAAGAAGGAGCAAACTATAAACAGTTTGTTTTGGAAGGTGCTTTGAATGCCTATACAGTTGGTGAATTTCAGGATAACTTGTACAAAGCTGTAACAGAAAATAATGTTGTTCTTGATATGTCAAAACTTATAGAACTTGATCCATCTGGCTTAGGTGTTTTAATGGCTGCTTATAATGATTGCGAAGAGGCTGGCTATAAACTTTATTTTATGTCTATGTCAAATGAATCTGAACGAACAATTTCTGGAAGTGGTTTTAAAAGCCTTTTCCATATGATTACTTCTGTAACTGAAGTAAAATAAAA
>JAKSTH010000124.1 GCA_024402655.1 Treponema sp.
AGTAAAGTTTGATTTTTCCCATATTATTTGTAGGTTTAACTCAAAGAAAAAGATTTCAAACTTCACATGACGCAGTTACCTAAAATGGCTACCGCATAAAAAAGCCTTCTCAAAACCGCTAGATATCGTTGCTAGACGCTAAGGGCGGCAAGGAAACTATCTTTCCGCCCTTAGAGCCTTTTTGAAAAGGCTTTTTTCTGCTCCCACCATTTTAGGTAACTGCTTCCCTGGTATTTTAATTTTTCTTTCATTAGTAAACCAGGTGTCCAAAAAGGCGGGTATGTATTTTATAAATTCTGCCTCTTCCGGGCCCCATGGTTTGAATAAAGAAAAACTTCCTACAAACATGAAAAACAAATTCATATTTGTTAAAAAGAAAGGCCCCAGCTTTCACTGGGACCTAAAATTGGGGGTAATGAATATACTAGTTAGTTCAGGAGAATCACTTCACGTCTGTTATTACCATTTTCAGGCTTTACAGAAGGAACTCTTGCATTTGAATTCTGATTCTTATTCTTTTCTTCTTCCTGCTTTTTCCATTCTTCATATCTTTTTTTAGCAGCTTCTTCTTTTTTCTTTAATTCTTCTGCCTTCTTTTTTTCTTCTTCAAGGCGTTTTTTTTCAGCTGCTTTTCTAATTTCTTCAAGCTTTTTCTGATTTTCCTGATATTTTTTATCCTGAGTTTTTTTCAAATCCTCAAGTTTTTTAAGTTCATTCTGATAGTTTTTTTCAGCAGCTTTTTTCAATTCTTCAATCTTTTTAAGTTCGTCCTGAAGTTTCTTTTCCAAAGCTTTTTTCTGATCTTCTATCTTTTTCAATTCATTCTGATAATCTTTATCATTTTTATTTTTGTCATTTTCATAATCAATTTCATATTGATATTTTTGATTAGCCTGTTCTAATTCTGCACATTTTTTGCAGTTTTTAATGCCGTGTGTTTTGCATTTTTCATTTTCAGTTTTGTTGCCGTTACCATTGTTGTATTTCACATCACGACGATTCTGTCTTGTAAGTTCAAGTTCTGCTTCAGTTTTTTTATTTCCGTTGTTTGTAGATACTGTTGTTGTAATTGTTACTGAATTATTTGTTGATGCAGCAAAAACTGGAGTTACTGCCATACAAGCCATCATTGCACCAAGTGCCATAACCTTAATCATAGTCTTTTTCATATTTCATTCCTTGCCTGTTTCCAGGGCTTAATAAAGTTCATTTTTATGATTCATTACAGAATCTTTGTCAGCACTTCGTTTCCTGCTGACAATACTAAATATAATGCATTCAATACCGTGGAACATGAAAACATAGTTTGAATCAACTAAGAGAGTTCTTAAATAACTATGAGTATTTATTAAGAATACAGTCTTTTAACTCTTGACAAATCTTTGCTCAGGAAATAACATGAAGTTATGGACTTAAGAACAGTATTAACAACAGACACAGTTAACCTTCACTTAAAAGGTACAACAAAAGAAGAAATCGTAGATGAAATGCTTGATGTCTTATACAAGGCAGGAAAAGTAACAGATAAAAATGCAGCTCGCGAATGTGTATTAGACCGCGAACGCAAGATGTCAACTGGTATGAAACATGGAATCGCTATTCCACACGGAAAGACTGACACAGTAACTGACTTAGTTGCTTGTATTGGTATTTCAGACAATCCTGTTGATTTTGATTCATTGGATCAGGAACCATGTCGTATTTTCATTATGACATTGTCACCAGTAAACAAAACTGGTCCACATCTTCAGTTCTTGGCTGAAGTAAGCTTGCTTTTCAAGAGCCCAGAAAAACGTCAGGAAATCCTTGATACACAGGATAAAGCTGAAGTAATCAGAATCTTAACTGAATAGTAATAGAAAAGAGATTGGTAAATCCAATCTCTTTTTATTTTAACACAATTTATCTTCCCCACATTTTGTAATTTGTTATTCCATTTGTCCTGTTGAACTTACTTCATCATCTCTTTTTTAATTTTTAAACATCTACTATAATATTAATCATTCATTCACATTTTTAAGGATTTTTTTTATGAAACTTGAAGCAGTATTTACAATCGAAAATAATAAATTAATTAAAATTGCAGATAATTCAGAAGTTGCTTTTGCTTCTCTTATTCAAGAAACAATCAAATGGTCTACTGTAGAAATTGAAGATGAAAGCTATAACGAAGAATATCTGGCAGATTTACGAAACAAACTAAAAGCTTACGATGATCAGGGGAAATTTGCAGTTCTTATTCCTGATGTAGATAAACCTCTTGAAACTGCAGAACAGAAAGAACTTTTTATAAATGCATTTAATCATACTGCAAGAAGAATTAAAGACTGTGTAAGTGTTGCAGGTTTTGTTTTACCACAGCCAATGTTAGGTGATGCAGCTTTTATTCAAGATTTTATGGATACCCTGGCAATTAAACATGCACAGTATGTATATTTTGTAAACAAAGCCGATGCAGAAAATGCAGGACTTTCATCACAATCATTCTTTGTAAATCTGGGACTTTTTTAATTAATAGATAATGGCGCCAAAATCAAAAAGCAGCACATCCAGTAATTATTCCTCAACACTCTTTTTCAGTTTTCTTTTTTGTCTGCTGATTGGTGGTGCCATTTTTTCTATTATGTATTATGTACCAGAACTTCAGGAACCAGAAATTCCAGAAATTCTTTTAACAGAAGTCACTACAGAAGAAAATACCGAAGAAGATTTGGATATTTCAGAATACATCCACGATTATGTTTCAGAAGTAACTTTTCAAAGTCTTGATAATGTAAAAGACAAAGGTCTCACTCTTTACCGCCAGTCTATGTCACGGGTTTCAGTTGAAATTTTTTATACAAACATAACCGGCAATAAAGATGTAACAAATGCAATTCTTACTTATGCTGAAAAAAATGATATTCCCCTCTCTCTTGCCTTTGCCCTTGCCTATACAGAAAGTAAATACAAAGTAAATGCAGTAGGCCATAACACAAATGGAACCACAGACCGAGGTTTATTTCAGCTTAACAGCAATACTTTTCCAAAACTAACCGAAGAAGATTTCTTTGATCCATACACCAGTGCAAAATATGGTCTTGCACATTTAAAACAGTGTCTCCGTTCTGCAGGAAACAGCGTAAGTGCCCTTGCTATGTATAATGCGGGACAGGGCCGGGTAAGTTCCAATAAAACTCCACAAATCACATTGAACTACATTGGAAAAATCATCAGTTATCAGAATAAGCTGGAACAACAGTTTACAGATGAAGTTGTTATTTTCTATGAAACTCAATTGATACCTGTAAAATAAATTATATGGAGAAAAATTATGCAGGAAGAAAGATCTATAAAACCTGGAGATATCTTCAAACATTTTAAAAGAGAACTTCAGTCTGGGGACAATGCAAACTATTTATATGAAATTCTACATTTTGCCCATCACAGCGAAACTGATGAAACTCTGGTAATTTACAAAGCTCTGTATGCTCCTTATAAAATTTGTGCCCGTCCATACCAAATGTTTATGAGCGAAGTTGATCATAAAAAATATCCTGAAATTAAACAAAAATATCGTTTTGAAAAACTGATGGATGGAGAAGAAATAATTCAGTGGAAAGAAGATAAGAAACAACTGGTAAAAGCTTACAAAGCCCAGAATCTTACTGCTACAAAGGGAGCTGTTGTTTTTACAGGCTCATCACTCATGGAAGATTTTCCTGTAGATAAATGGACAGCACAAACTCCTGGTGCTCCATTATGCTACAACCGTGGAATTGGAGGCTACACCACAGAAGATTTTCTAAAAACTCTGGATATCACCATTTTTGACCTTGCTCCTTCAAAAATCTACATAAACATTGGAACTAATGATCTTGCAAATCCCGACCTGTCTTTAGAACAGATTATGGCAAATTATCAGGAAATTTTAAGTCAGATTAAAGCAAGACTGCCAGAAACAGAAACTGTTCTTTTAGCTTATTATCCTGGAAACTACGAAGCAGCTGCAGACTATATGAAAGATGTTCTTTCTATAAGAACAAATGAAAAAATTGCCGCCGCAAATAAAATGGTAGAAGCACTGGCTGCCAAAAATAATCTTAGATTTATAAATCTGAATGAACCTTTAATGGATAGTCAGAATCGACTTAAAGCAGAATATACAACAGAAGGACTTCACATAAATCAGGATGGTTATAAAAGTATTTTTCCATTAGTTTTAAAAGAATTGGGCATGTAAATTCTAAAAAAAACTGATGTCCATTATTCCTCATTTTTTGGGAAAGACATTTTACAACTGTCAGAATAAGATTATCTCAGAGGTAAAAAAAATGGATAATAAATTAGTCGGAACTTTTATAAAAGAACTTAGAAATCAAGCGCATCTTTCTCAGGAAGAATTGGGAGAAAAACTCCTTGTAACAAATAAAACTGTATCCAGATGGGAAACTGGTGAATATCTGCCACCTGTAGAAGTTTTAGAAGCTATGGAAACTATATTTCAGGTTTCCTTAAATGAACTGTTGTCTGGCAAAAGACTTTCTCCAGAAGAATATAAAGAAAACGCAGAAAAAAATCTTAAAGAAACAATAAAAAGCGGACCTTTTACTTATAAGGAAAAACTGGATTTTTTCAAAAAGAAATGGCTAAAAGAACATATTACTTTTATGGTTATTTTAGGACTTTTTCTTATTGTAGAATTAAGTGCTGCTATCATTCTAAAAAACTCTGTGTTATTTGGCCTGTTTCCAGTTTTCGTGTTAATTTCACATATTATCAGATACAATAAAATGATGAGTTTTGCAGAAGATTTGGCTGCAATCAATTAAATACATAATAAGAACTCTCATAGTAATATTTATTGTTAAATATTTAACAATATTTGCATTTTTAACACAAATTTGCTACATTTTAACTGGAATTCAACCAAATTCCCTATGAATTCAAATTGACCCCAAGTCTTAGAGAGCATAAAATGAGCACTATAGTTGATTTACCTGAACCAACAAAAAAAAGAATGATCCAGCTGCTTCAAATTTTGAAGTCATGGCCTTCTGAAAAAATAACATCAATGGCAATCAGTAATGCTACCGGTTGGAAAGACAGTCTGATTCGTCATGATTTATGGTTGGTAGGTTTTCATAAAGGTGTTTCAAACGGATATTATGTAAAAGAACTTATAGAAGTTCTGGAACAAATACTTGGACTTGAATCTCACCTTGAAGCAGAAAATCAGATTTCTGTAAAAAAGAATTGCTGCATAGTTGGTCTTGGCCGATTAGGTGCAGCTCTTCTTGATGAAAATCTGGTTGAAGGCAGTCCTTTTGTTATAAAAGCAGGCTTTGATTCTAACGTAAACCGTGTAGAAATCTTGCGCTCTACTTTCCCTCTTTACCCTGCCAGTGAAATGCAGTTTGTAATCAGGAAAGAAAAAATTGAATACGCAGTTCTTACAGTCCCGAGCAAAGATGCCCAGCAAATGACAGATCGCCTTGTCACATCCGGAATTAAAGGGATTGTAAATATGACCAACCTTATATTGAAAGTCCCCGAAAATATCAAAGTAGAAAATATTTCTATTTTGAATGCATTAAACTTAGTTATTTAATAGGAGTAAATAAATATGTCTAGAGTGTACAATTTTAGTGCAGGTCCTTCTTGTTTACCTGAAGAAGTTTTGCAGGCATGTGCTGCAGAAATGATGGATTACAATGGAACTGGTCAGTCAGTTATGGAAATGAGCCACCGTTCAAAGGCTTATGAACCAATCATTCAGGATGCTGAAGCAATGGTTCGCAAATTGATGAATGTTCCAGATAACTACAAAGTATTGTTCGTACAGGGTGGTGGTTCAACTCAGTTCGCTATGGTTGCACAGAACCTTGGTATTAAAAATAAAAAAGCTGCTTACATCGAAACTGGTGTATGGGCAAAAAAAGCTGCTGCAGAAGCAAAAAAACTTGGTATTGCAGTTGATGTAATTGCTTCATCAAAAGATAAAAACTACT
>JAKSTH010000125.1 GCA_024402655.1 Treponema sp.
ATTCTGAATCTGTAATTCAAAATGAAGAAGAACCTGCTCTTTCGGTTATAGAACCAGAAACAGCTCCTTTATATTCAGAAGATCCTGAACCACAGTTTAGTGAAGTAGTTTTTGAAGAACCATTTATTTCTACAGAAAATAATAAAGATGAAGAACAGAAAGAAGTAACTGAACCTGCAATTGAAACTTCAAGTGAAACAGAAACAAAATCTGATGCATCTGAAACAAAAACTGAAGAAACTGAAACTCCATCAATTACAAAATTTATAATTCCACAGTTTGAAGAAGATGGAAAAGAACTTACTGTAACAACTGAAGTTTATACTGAAAAAAAAGATGATGCTGAAGTTGAAATTGAAGATTCAGAAATTAAAGAATATAAAAGTCAGTTAGAAAACAATGAAATTATTCCTGACTCTAATACAGAAGTTAATCCTATTAAAACTTTTGATGAACAAGAAGGTCCAGCAGGTTTATTTTCACCTGTAACAGGTTTTGGTTGGGAATCTTACCTTAATACAAGACTTGAAAATGAATTAAATAGAGCAACTGCAAGTGAAATTGACTTGTCATTATTCATTATTCAGATTTATGATATTAATAGAGAATCTGATCTTACAAAAGAAATCTGTGATTACCTTACATCACAATTCCAGTTTAAAGACATGATTTTTGAATATAAAAATGACTCTTATGTATGTCTTAAAATTGGCAGCACAATTGATGAGGCTATTTCTTTTGCAAATAAACTTTTACTTGATATTGATAATATTTTAAAAGGTATTGGAAAATGCTATATTGGTATTTCTTCCCGTTCAATTAGAATGGTAAGTGCTGAACGACTTGTAAAAGAAGCAGAACAAGCTTTGATTCATGCAAGAGAAGAAAAAGATTCACCTATAATAGCATTTAGAGTAGATGCAGATAAATATAGAAAATATCTTGAACAAAACAATAACTAATTTTTAAGCTTTTGTATTTCAGCTTCAAAAGTTACAATATTAGAACAATCTGGAAATTTTTCTTTTAATTCAACTAAAAGATTTTCAGCTTGTTCTATTTTTTTATCCTGAATATAAAAAATCAGAAGATTTTCATAATAAGAACTTTTATCTCCAAAATCTTTTATAAGTTTATTATAAAGTTCATAGGCTTTTTCTTTATTTCCACTCATTGCATAACAATATGCTAAGGTTTCCATTAAACTTTGATTTTGAGAATCTAATGCCAGAAGATTTTTAAAAACTTCCCCTGCTTCATCATATTTTTTTGCAGCTATATATGTTTTACCAAGTTTATAATAAGCTGCATTATAATATTCTGGATATGAAAGGCATTCTTTATAATAAGTAATTGCTTTATCATATTTTTTTAAAGCAGAATATTCATCTGCAATTCTCATATATTCAGAATAAATATTCTTTTGAATTGCAGACTGTTTTCCTGGAATTAAATCTTTATTTGAGGCACATGAAAATATAAAAAGTAATGGTATACTAACCCAAAACAATCTTTTCAATTTCATATAACTGTGATTTGTATAATCCTGAAATATTATGACCATAATCTGCAATAAGCTGAATCATATTTCTTGGAGCATCTTTTGTATCGCAGCCATTTAATCGGTCACCTGCATCACCAAGACCAGGCATAATATATGCTTTTTCATTCATTACAGGATCGAGCCACAAAGTATTACAAGTACAGTTTTCAAGTGCTCTTGTAACACGAATTGAACCTTTTAATGTAGAAATTGTATTAAAGAACTGAATTGATTTTGGTTTTACACCCTGAGCCTGTAAATATTTAACAACAGTAACAAGGGAACCACCAGTAGCATTCATAGGATCTGCAAAAATCAAATCTTTTCCATCAAGATCTTCAAGATTAAAGAAAGATTTATTTAAATCCATTACATATTCCATATCAGATTCATTCTTTGAATCATTACGACTGATTTTGAATAATGCAAATGGTGTTTTATAACTATGAGATGAATATTCTTCAATTTCTTTTGACATAATCATACTTGGTAAAAGTGCACCACGAAGCATTACACAAACTGCAGTATTTTCAATTTTTTCATCGATATCTGGGATTTTATGAACTGCATAATTCTGTACCGGAAAATTAACTGGAGTTTTTACAACCATGTGTCCCTTTTTATTAGGACCATCTGTATATGCCATGCGGAAAAGCATTTCATAAGCTCTCTGGCTGTAATACATAAATTCCTGGTGATCAGTTTTAATATCACGGAGTTTAGAAATAACACGGGAACATTCAGCATGAGCATCTTCTTCTGTTACAAAAGAATATACTTTAATTGCAGGATGTTTTTTACAAATTTCCTGCATTGCTTTACCCATAGCATCATAGCCTTCAATAATCTTTTCTTCATTTTTTGGATCAAAAGATTTCATTGTTTCCTTGAACATTGCTTCAAGTCTATTTAAATCCTGCTGATCTTCTGCTGTCAAATAACCATCTAAATCTTCTGCTTTTAAGATAATCTTATTGTCTGCCATTTTTTTCTAACCTCACAATACAAGTAATTTATATAATTGTTCTTTAGGTAATTGTATACCAGAAACCTTTAAAACGGTAGCAGATTCTGATGTAATTTCAGGATTTGTTAAGGCAAAGGTATAGGTCAATAATGCCTGACCTGCTTTTTTAACAAGTTCACTTTTAAATTCAAAAACAAAGTCAAGAATAAGCATTTTACTATTTGCTGGATCAGGTTTGATTTCTCCCCAAACATTTTTCAACTGTAAATTGATACTTGTCCCAATAAGCATGGAAAGATAAGTTTGAGGATTTATAGTATAAAATCGGATTACATCTTCACCCTGTGAAAGCCAATCATAAATAGAATCCGGCAATACACTTGCTTTATCTTCAATAACTGTATCTGCAGGTGTGTTATAAATATCATTGTACTTTTGCAGCATAAAATCCATATTTGCACCGAAACAACAGTTAGAACCAGCTGGAAATGCAATATCCATATTATTCTGAGAATAAATTTCGTATTTTGTAGAAGGATTTTCTGCAGTAAAAGATTTTCTTTCCCAACCTTTTTTAGCTGTTAAAAGAGATGGAATAAATTTTACAGGTATATTTACATCTGCAGCAGCCTGAATTGTAGTATTTTTCCAGTTTCTTGTAAGTCCAATGTAAGTATGACTTACTCTATCTAAAATCTGTTTTGTATCTGATTCTGAAAGTCCAGAAACATTTGATTTTAAGATTTTTTTAATTAAATCTGGATCTACATTTGTAGGAATAGAAAGATAAAAATTGTTAGAATAATCAAGCAAATCCAGAGAATTCACTTTTGATTTAGAATTCTCTGGAAGCGATTTACAACTAAAAAGAAAAGTCGAAAATAAAACAAGGAATGTCACCTTTTTAATAAGTGACATTCCCATTTTTTTTGAATTATGCTTTCGCAATTATAAAACTCCATTTTTTATCATCAGCTTCAACTTCTACAGCACCACTTAAAGAAGCTTCCCAAGAAATTGAAGTTGCCAATGTTTCGTTAGCAATAAAGTCATTAAGCATTTTATATGCAGATTCTAAGACTTCATCGCCAGAAAGTTTAATAGTAATTCTGTCAGTTACATTATAACCGTTTTCTTTTCTCTGGTTCTGAATACCACGGATAAGATCACGAACATAACCTTCTTTTTTAAGTTCATCTGTAATTTTTGAATCAAGACCAACTGTTAAAGTTCCATCATTAAGAACCTTTAAGTCATCTTTTTCAAAACGTTCAATAAGAACTTTTTCTGTATCAAGTTCTACATTCTGACCTTCAACATCAATTGCAAGTTTTGTTCCTTCAATAATTGACTGAATCTGTTCTGATGTAAGTGTCATAATTACAGCAGCAGCAGCTTTCATCTTAGGACCAAGTTCTTTACCAAGTACCTTAAAGTTAGCTTTTGCTTTGTATTCAACAAGTTCATCTTCACGATCGTGGAACTGAACAGCTTTTACATTAAGTTCTTCTGCAATTACATCCTGCATTTCTGCAAGTACAGCTTTTTCATCAGGATTACGAGTTACCAAGGCAACAGAAGCCAATGGCTGACGGTTCTTTAAGTTGAACTGATTACGGAGGCTATGTCCCATAGAAACTGCTTTCTGAACTGTAGCCATCTTAAATTCAAGTTCATCATTAATCCATGCTTTATTAACTGTTGGATAATCACACAAGTGAATTGATTCTTTATCATCAGCAGTTTTAAGATTCTGGTACATTTCTTCTGTAATAAATGGAACAAATGGACAAGCAACCTGTGCAACTGTTTTAAGAGCAATGTAGAGTGCTTCGTAAGCTTCAGCTTTATCTGTATCGTTTTCAGATTTCCAGAAACGACGACGACTGCGGCGGATGTACCAGTTATTAAGCTGATCAATAAACTTAACAATTGGGTCAATTGCTGCAGACAAATCATAATCATCAAGAGCAGCAGTTACATCTGCAACAACTTTCTGAGTGATTGAAAGAAGCCATGTATCCAAAGGATTAGATGGAAGTTTTTTGTCGAACATATGTCCTGTTGGAGAAACTTTATCAATGTTTGCATATGTTACAAAGAATGAATATGAGTTCCACCAAGGAATAATGATTGATTTAAGAACATCACGAACACCATCATCTGAATAACGAAGGTCATCTGCTTTTACTACAGTTGAGTGAATCAAGAACAAGCGGAGTGCATCTGCACCAAAACGATTAATTGCTTCTACAGGATCTGTATAGTTTTTCAAAGATTTAGACATTTTACGTCCGTCTGAAGCAAGTACAAGTCCGTTTACAATACAGTTCTGGAATGCAGGTTTATCAAATAAAAGAGCTGCAAGAACTGTAAGTGTATAGAACCAACCGCGAGTCTGGTCCAAACCTTCAGAAATAAAGTTTGCTGGGAAGTGACTTTCAAAATATTCTTTGTTTTCAAATGGATAATGCTGCTGAGCATAAGGCATGCTACCAGATTCAAACCAGCAGTCAAATACTTCTGGAATACGGTGCATTGTCTTTCCACATTTTTTACAAGGAATAGTAATTTTATCTACATACTGTTTGTGCAAATCATCTGGGTAAGTACCGCTTAAATCTGCAAGTTCCTGACGTGAACCTACACAAAGAGTGTTTTTACATTCTGGATCATCACACTTCCAGATAGGAATTGGGTTACCCCAGTAACGGTTACGGCTAACAGCCCAGTCGCGGGAGTTAGCAAGCCATTTACCAAAACGACCTTCCTTAATGTGTGAAGGCTGCCATTTAATCTGAGAGTTTGCACGGAGCAATTCTTCGTGATGGTCAGCAACTTTTACAAACCATGAACCAATACCACGATAGATTAATGGAGAACCACAGCGCCAACAGTGTGGATAAGAGTGCATGTGCTGTTCTTTCTTAACTAACTTACCTTCTTTCTTAAGGCGGTCCATAATATCTTTATCACAGTCTTTTACAAAGCGACCGATATAATCTGGAACTTCTTTTGTGAATTTACATTCTGCATCAATTGGTTCAACTTCTGGAACACCAGAGCCTGCAAAAACTTTATGGTCATCTTCACCAAATGCTGGAGCAATATGAACAATACCAGTACCGTCTTCTGTAGAAACGTAATCTGCATTGAACATACGGAATGCACCTTCAGTACATTTCTGTTTTGAATCTTCTTCACAAACTTTTGGATCAGCATATTTTGCGAAATATGGGAATAAAGGTTCGTAACGAGCACCTAAGAATTCCTTACCTTTGTGGCGGTAAATAATTTCGTAAGCTTCTGGATCTTTATAATAAGCAGATAAACGAGCTTCAGCGAAAATGTAGTAATCGCCAGATTCTTTATCGAGGATTTTTACATAGTCTAATTCTGGACCCATACAAAG
>JAKSTH010000126.1 GCA_024402655.1 Treponema sp.
TATCTCCTACTTATCCCTCCATCCTTTTGCAAAATCCATTACGCACATGGCTCTATAAGCACTGTGTTTTCCATATGCAACACCAACCGAATCAAAATCAGTAGAAAGCATATTTTTTCTGTGCCCGAGAGATGAAACACCATCATCCACAAGAAGCTGGATAACAATTCCCCTGGCATTAGTAATTCCATAGGAAATATTTTCACCAGCGTAACTATATGTTCCGTATCCATTTATAGTCTGCTGCCATGATTTACCATTAGTTCGATTATGGCCTGTTTTTGTTGTCTGCCCCTGGGTAAGTACATGAGCTTTTGCAACTTTGTATAATCCTTCTTTGTAAGAAAGACTGGCTAAATTTCCAGCCCTATACATATCGGTTTTACAACTTTTAAAATATGATGATGAAAAAGCCGATTCTTGTGGCGCAATATAATTATCAAAATATGATTTTGGATTACTTCTGGCTAAGTTGACCTCTGCAAGAATCGCCATTTCAAATGCAGTTGGTTCATCAATAACAAGTTCAACATTAGGAGTCTTAGTTTTCAATGATTCACAGCTGATAAAAAATGCAGCCATAATAATGGAAGTTAACATTAATTTAATCAATTTTTTCATTTTAAACTCCTTTTTGCTTAAATAAAATTCCCACTTATTTGTATTCGACCTTGTGATTAGAAACTGCTTCAAAATGATACTGAACTATGCCGGCATCTACTGCAGTAAAAGTGCCAGCTGGATAAGAAAGATAAACTTTTTCTCCTGCCAGTTCAAAATAGAATTTCTGCATATTTACAGCAGTTGGAGCAAGAATTACCGCTTCCATTCCCAATTTGAACCATTCTGGAGCATCTTCCCCCATATTACAAAGCTTTTCCATAGGTTTTGATTTATGCTGCTTCCCTTCGTTTTCGCCGTATCCAAAAGCAATCATAATTACAACCTTGTTACCTGCCAAAACTTCAGCTTCAATCTTTCCATGAGTTCCACCAACCCAGCAAGATTCCAGTCCAATTTCCTTGATTTTAAGTACCAGTTTTTCACCGTAATATCCGGCTTTTCTGTAAAGATCAGAATCATCAGTCGGTCCAGCAATTACCAGATAATTGGAACAGTTTTTAAATCTCATAAGCTTTGACATAAAAGCCTGCATACATTTTTCTTCACCATAAACAGCCTGAATATTAAGCCCACTTTCTGCATTACAGTCTTTTATAAGTGACTCTAAAACTGCTTTTTTTTCATCTTCAATTTCTTTTGCAACATACTGCCGAACACTATGTCTTGCTTTAATAATATCCAAAATTTCCATAAAGATGATTATATCATAGTTTTTGTATTTATGTGATTTTTGGAGGTTGTGAAGCGTAAAACAGAAATAAAAAAACATATCCCCTAAACGTTATTATTGAAATAATCAATTACTTTCATTATCCTTCCTTATTAGGAGACTTTTATGAAAAAATCATTGCTTTTTATTTTAATGTGCTTAAGTTCAGTTCTTCTTTTTGCTGAAAAACTAACAGAACAAAAATCCGTAAATACAAAATATGGAACATTTACTGCCGTCGCAAAAAGTGAAATCTCCTTTTACGAAAATGGAAATGTTAAATCTTTTTATATCAAAGAAGATATTTTGGCAGAAACACCTTGTGGCAAAGTTGTTGTTACTTCTGCACAAAATACGCCAGTAACTTTTTATGAAGATGGTTCTTTAGAAAGCGGTTACATACCATATTTTAGAAGCAAAGATTATGATTCAGATGTTAATATTCTTAAAACTTCTGTAGGCCCATTAGTAGCTAAAAAAGAAAAACCGATTTTCTTCTGGCCTGATGGTACACCAAAATCCTTCTATATTGCAGAAAATACAAAAATAACTGAACAAGAAATTCTTGCTAGAAATTCAATTATCGCATTTCACGAAAATGGTGTGCCTTCAGAAATCACATATGCCAATTCGATTACACTTTCCAGTTTCGTTGTAAAAGCTTCTAAACCAATGTACATTAACGACCAGGGACAGATATTTTCTTTCACTGTAGATAAAGGATCTAAAATTTTAATTGGAAATACTGATTTACCATTAGAATCTGACTCAACCCTTACTTTTTATGAAAATTTTACCCCAAAACAATTTACCATAGATTTAACTGGCATAGAAGCAGATATTGGTTCATTCCATATTTCATACAAAAATATTCATGAAGTTTTAAACGCAGAATATTATGATTCATTTTCAGAAAAAACAAGAGGTGACGACCTTTCTATTTTGGTTACTTATTATGAAAATGGAAATATTGAATCATTACAAGCAGTCGAACCAGAGTATGCACATTATACATATCTTTTTGATTTAGATATGGATGACTTTTATATTTCCTGTTCTTCTATCAGCTGTTATGAAGATGGAGCCCTCAAATCTATAATTCTAACTCCTTCTTTGATTACTCAGGCAGATAAAAATCACATGGTGTATCTTATTCAGGGAATTTTTATGTCTCCAGACCAGAGTAAACAAGTTACATTGTGCACAGAACGTAATGAACTTTTACAAGGAACATTCAAAGATGAAAGAAAAAACTGCCTTGTTCTTCCAGATAATAAAAAAATCTATGATAACCAGTTGAATCTTACAACCCAGATTCTATGGGAAAACAATAAACCTGTAAGCTATACATACTCAAAATACGATTCATTCGAAGATAAATATCTGCCAGTTGAAAAGAAGATTAAGTAAATAAAGGATATCCTTTAAAAAGCCAATATTTCCACTGGAACAAGTGATTTTTTAGTTCTGTTGCTCTGAATTATTCACATTCCATTTATACTTTGTCTTTTCTATTTTCAGAAGGTAATACAAGTATTTCCATAATAAATTCAATATTCAAGGCCAAGTTTATCTGCAACTGCAACTTTGAAGTCAGCAATTGCTTCAGCACGTGATTTAACTCCAGATACGTAATCGTGAACCTGATAAAGCCAGATTAAGTTGATTATTTCGTCATACTCTGAAAGATTTCTACCGTTGGCAGCCCGGTTTGCTTGAATAAATGTATCAAACATATTCTGTCCATTAAGGAAAGGTAGAGTTCCATCAGACTTGGCCATTACTGTTCCAAGACCAACTGTATCTTTTGTTCCTTCTTCGTTCATAAAACCGTTAGCCCATTGATACTGTAGTCCATCTGTAGATGTATCAAGAGTAATCCATTCTATAAGATTTTTAACAGCATCTTTTTTTTCATCAGCCATTTTAGCATTAGCAAATATCCATGTTCCGCCCCAAAAAAATCCTACAGGAGAAGGACAAATAGCCCAATCACCGAATGTACCCTCACCTACTTTAGTGCCTCCACAATTTTGAGCCAATGTGTAATTAATAAGCCAGGCTGGTCCGAAGAAACCAAAACAAGGTTTTTTCCCTTCGCCTTTTATATCATCAAACCAGGCATCCCACCAGAACCTTGTATTATTAGAAAGATCATCATCTTTAAGTTTTTTTGCGATATCAAGAAATGCTTCTCGCTTTGGATCAATGTAAAGTTTTCCATCTACAACCCAGCCTTTTTCAGCAGAATTTTCTACGGCATGCCACATATCTTCATCACCAGAAACTAAAGCAATTCCTGCATCTTTGAATTTCTGACCTACTGCAAGGAATTTATCCCATTCTCCAGTCCCAGCTCCAATAAGTTCAGCAACTTTTGCAGGATCATCGGTTCCAAGAACCTGTTTAGCAAGTGACCGACGATAGATGAATGCACCACCAGTTGCCTGGTAGCATAGAGCATTTACTTCCCCTTTTGTGTTTGTACCAATATCAACAGTGTAGGCAGCCACACCCCCGTCTTTAATTGCCTTTGCAACATCAATTCCAAGGTCTGCATATGGCATTGCATATTCTTGCATATCACCTTTTGTGTACTTCAATACGAAAGCAACTTCTGCGGTGTAAATATCTGGAGCATCTTTTCCACCATTCATTAACGCCTGGTCAAGAGCGAATTGATATGCATCATCCAATGTTGTAACAATTGTTGTACTTATTTCATATTTAAACTCTGGATGAGTTGTTTTGTATAATTCTATCATTTCTGGAACTTCGTATGTAAATGACCAAACATTAATATATTCTTTAGTCTGCCCATATAGACAGCTTAGGAATAAACTTAACAGAAATGTAATTAATGATTTTTTCATGGAAATTCTCTCCCTCAAAAAGCTATGTTTTATTAATTATAACACTATTCTATAAAGGTATCCGCAAATTAAATTTACGTTTACCTTGTAATAACTAATATCGCCATATAGCAGAACAATATCCTCTGCATCATTATCATTTGCTTTTTCGATAGCGTAAAATACTTTGGTTACGGTCCAAATGAAAGCTATGTAGATAAACATCAGTCATGTTATGTGGGAAAATTTCAGGCAAAGGTAGAAGAAAATTACAGTTGGAATTTTCTGGAACAGATCCTGTAACAGAGAAAAATCACAACATAAGCTTTAATGCCAGTCATTATACTCAGGAAGAATTGTGGACAAAAAAACATGATTTTGAACTGGAAAAATTGGCGAAATCAAAAATATAGAATCCAGCTGCCAAAATTAGGCGGCCAGATAAATATTAGTTGGAAAAAATAGTGATACTTATTATGGCATTGAAGCTCTGTGTGTACCTTCTACTGTACCAAGGCCTCCACAACGAAGAACGGCTTTATCAGTTTTGTCGTACCAGAAGTGAATAACACCGGCATCTTTTGTATAGATTACAACTTCACCTTCCTGATCAATGTTTCCTGGAGAATAGAATTCTACTTTTGTAACATTCAATGTGAACTGTTCTGAAATTGTGAAATCGGCGTAATCTGCTTCGCCTTTATAATTCATAAAATCAGTAAAATTGTAATTAACAATACAGCCTGTTTCTGCAACAAACACGATTTCTCCACGGTAGTAATCTGAATCATAAGAAATCACAAAACTCTGTTCATCAGAGAATTTACCAGGTTTCATTGTTTCGCTGGACATTACAAGCTTATATTTTGAAGCTCGTTTTTTATCCATTTCTGTATAAAGCATGCCGCCATCTGTTTTTGAAGAAGTAAGCTTCTTTTTAAGTTTCTTGGCATAATCAAGATTTGCTTTATATTCTGCTTTTGCAGTTGCAATTTCTGCTTCCTGTTTTGCTTTTTCTTTTTTAGCATTTGCAGCCATTTCCTGTTGCCAGGCTGCAATTGGATCTTCATCGTCATCGTCAGAATCATCACCAAACATGCCCTGACTTTCTTTAAGATATTTAATTACTGGCTGGAATAATTTCTTGTTTTTGTTAATTGTTTCAAAATCCTTTGCATCAATCTGTTTTTTCAGTTGGGCTGTAGGATCCATTCCCATTTTTTTCATCATTGCTGCCATAGCAGGATCGCTTTGCATTTCTTCTTCTGCAACAAAAATTCCCAGACATAAATTAATTACTGCAACTTTAGCAACACGGTTAGGACCTGAAATTCCGCAACCTTCCAACATTGTTTCATACTTTGCGTACTTTTTAGCTGTATAATCCGCTGTCTGATCATCAAGAAAATCTAACTGTTTATAGATTTTTTCAAAATTATTACTGAAGGCTTTACAGTCGCTATCTGTAACACCTACTGCTTGTATTTTCTGTGCAAACAAATTGCCTGCAAGAAAAACTGACAACATAAAAACAATAAACTTTTTCATTATGTCATACACTCCATTAAATATTGATAATATAAGTAATTGTACATCACAATATCAAGTATCCGCAAAT
>JAKSTH010000127.1 GCA_024402655.1 Treponema sp.
TAAAAAAAAGTGTACCTCCAAAAATTGTCTCCAACTTTTGGGGTACACTTCATTTTTTCAAGTCGCTTTTTCTTTTATAAATAAATTACAAAATCCTCGGGTTTTACATCGCATAAAACCCGAGGAATAATCTAAACTTAGATAATTGCTTTCATTGCTGTCATGTAAGCACGGAGTTTACGTCCTACAACTTCGATTGGGCCTCGCTCGCTAGTCTCGCTCGGAGCCATTTTATCGATGAACCTAAACAAATCCGCTGTCGCAGATTTGTTTTTAACGGTTCTTCGATTTTAGGCAGGTTTCGGAGTTCAGCATTAACATTTACATGCAATTACTACAGCAATGGCTTCATAGCTGTCATGTAAGCACGTAACTTGCGTCCTACTACTTCAATAGGATGGTTTCTAATTTCATCATTAACCTGAACAAGTTCGCCATTGCTTACTGCATAATCTTTTACATCCAAACCTTTACCAATAACATCTGTGTGGAGTTTTGGCATAAGTTCTTTTGACATCATTGGAGCTGCAACATTTGCGAACAAGTAACATCCGTATTCTGCAGTATCAGAAATAACGCGGTTCATTTCGTACAAACGTTTGCGGTCAATAAGGTTAGCAATAAGAGGAACTTCGTGGAGTGATTCATAGTATGCAGATTCTTCTTTGATACCAGCATCAACCATAGTTTCGAATGCAAGTTCACAACCAGCTTTTACCATTGCTACAAGCAAGATACCTTTATCAAAATATTCCTGTTCAGTAATTTCTTCTGTTGTTTCTTTTGTAGATTCGAAAGGAAGTTTTCCTGTATTTTCACGCCATGTAAGAAGATCTTTATCACCAGCTCTCCAGTCTTCCATCATTGTGCTAGAGAATTTTCCAGAAATAATGTCGTCCATGTGTTTCTGATAAAGTGGAGCAAGCAAAGCTTTAATTTCTTTAGAAAGCTGATTAGCTTTAATTTTAGCAGGGTTTGAAAGACGGTCCATCATATTTGTAATTCCACCCCATTTAAGAGCTTCACTTACAACATTCCAGCCGTGCATTAAAAGTTTTGTAGCATATTCAGGAGCAATACCTTCGCTTACCATTTTGTCCCAGCATACAATTGTACCAGCCTGGAGCATACCACAAAGAATTGTCTGTTCACCCATAAGGTCAGATTTAACTTCTGCAATGAAAGATGATTCAAGAACACCAGCTTTTGAACCGCCCATACCAACTGCCAAAGCTTTAGCATAAGCCCAGCCTTTTCCTTCTGGATCATTTGCAGGATGTACAGCGATTAAGTCTGGTACACCAAATCCGCGTTCAAATTCGTGGTAAACTTCTGTACCTGGACCTTTTGGAGCACACATTACAACTGTAATATCATCACGGATAATCATACCTTCTTCAATCATGTTGAATCCGTGTGAATACCACAAAGCAGAACCTTTTTTCATCAATTTCTGAACTTCATTGATTACTGGTGTGTGCTGTTTATCTGGAGTAAGGTTTCCAACTAAATCAGCTGTTGGAATCATTTCTGCATATGTACCAACTTTAAAACCGTTTTCTGTAGCATTTTTCCAAGACTGACGTTTTTCTGTAATAGCAGATTCGCGGAGTGCATAAGAAACATCCAAACCTGAATCGCGAAGACACATACCCTGGTTTAATCCCTGAGCACCACATCCTACGATTACAATTTTTTTGCCTTTAAGTGCATTTACGCCATCTGCAAATTCTTCTTTAGCCATTGAACGGCAATGTCCCAAATGAAGTCTAGCTTCACGCCATGGGATTTTGTTGAAATAGTTTTCACCCATTTTTTTATCTCCAAAAAATATATTTTTTTAATGCTTATTTAAAAGTTTCTATATTATACGAAAAAAAATAACCCCCGTAAAGTATAAACTCACGGGGGCTTAATCAAAACTCAAATTATTTAGAGTTGTCTACAATCGCTTTTATAATTTCTGGGAAATACCAGGTTTGTGTTTTTCTGTTGTAATATCCAAATTTTTCACCGTTTTTTGGATCTGCAGCAGACTGTCCGTTATCCCAAAGAATAGCACAAATGTTGTACTGGCGGCATTTTGAAATGTAAAAATTGAACCATTCTACACGAGCTTCCAGATTTCCTTTATTGGTAGCACCATATTCACCAATAATAACTGGAATACCTTTTGCAACCAGTTTATCATTAATGCCTTTAAGGCTTACTGCCAGATCATTTTTTACACGAGGAGTAAAATCTTTAATTCCAGGTGTTTCCATTGCAAAATTATATGGAGTGTACATATGAACTGAAACAATCAATTTGTTTTTTGCAGTATCTTGTGGAAGCTTAAAGCCTGCACTTGTTGCACATTCAGGAGCAGCTCTTAAACCAGGAACCATAATATAGCGTTTAGCATTGTTGCCGCCAGATTTTCTGATTGTGTTTACAACATCCTGATTCATTTTGTTCAAAGTTTCTTCTGCATCCAGGCATTCTTTACAGTTTTGATCTGTCCACCATTCATGAGCAGTTCCCTGTAAACGTGGTTCGTTCATTGTTTCAAAAATAAGGTGTTCATCGTAGCCGCTGTTAAAAGCAAGAGAAATCTGTGACCAGACATTTACCAGGAATTTTTTAGATTCTTCGTAGTTTTGTGAAGTAGGGTAGTAACCTTTACCATATGGCATTTTAGAATTTCTGTTGTAGCAGTCGTGATGTGAATTTAAAATTACGTACATTCCATCTTCAATAGCCCAGTCAACAATTTCTTTTACACGAGCCATCCATGCAGGGTCAACAGTGTATTTGTCATCAATAAGGTGATTTGACCAGCTTACAGGAATACGGATTGTTTTAATGCCCGATTTTGCAAGACCATCTATCATGGCTTTAGTTGTTTTTGGCATGCCCCAGCTAACTTCAGAGTTTAATGATGTACCGTTTGTGGCATCCATTGTGTTTCCAAGATTCCAGCCCATTTTCATGTCTTTAATTAAAGCTGTTGAATCTTTTGTTCCAAATGACTTTGTTTTAACATCTTTTACCGCTTTTGATTTGTCAAAAGTAGTAGATTGTGCACAGCAGCAGAAAGTTACCGCCACTGCCATTAAAACTGAAAGTAAAATCTTTTTCATAAATGTTCCTCTTATTTTCATTTTAAAACACAAGTTTTACTAATACAAACATTTTTTTATAAAATAAGTCACATTTTTATAAATTTAATTTTACTCTGTCCCTATCGTATTACTCTGTCCCCATCGTATGATTTATTTTACTCTGTCCCCATTGTTATATTCTTGAGAAATTCTATTTTAATCATTATATTTAATAGTATGAAAACAAGAACCAGTATTTTATTATTCATTCTGGCAGGACTTTTCCTTACTGCCACATTTTTTGTTGTAAATAAATATTTAACTTCTCGTGAAACTTCTGTTACTCGTGCCAAGGTAGTTAATCCTAAAAATGCTGATTCTTCAAAAGACCAGGATAACCTTGAAAATCTGGAATCTCAGGTTGAAAAATTCGACACACTTATTTCTCTTAAACCTTCCGAAACTTTAATTTCATCTATATCTGTAGACCTTAATGCAGACAACTATGATGATGAAGTTGCCGTTATTCGTAAATCTTCAGAAAAGAACTTTATTATTGTTCCAGCCCTTTATAATTCAGAAACAAATGAATATGAAAGACTTTCAGAACTTGTAACAAATACTGCAAGTACAAAAATCTTTTCTATTATGGGTGTTGATGTAATTGGTGAACATAAAAATGCCCTTGTGTATCAGGGTGTAAACGATAAAGAAAACATGATTATGCAGATTTTCCAGTGCGAAACTGTTGAAGGCGCAATGGAACTTGTAAACATTGGCGACTTTGAATCTGATGGAACAATCTTTATTCAGCAGACAGAACGTTCAGATGCTTATCAACTTTCTCTTGGAAACGGAGAAAGTTTTTCTGTTTGGGTTTATAAAACTGATTTAATTGAAAATGCAAGACAGACAAACGGAAAATCTGCAGGAACAAACCAGATTCAGCAGGAATACAAATGGAATCCTGTTTCAAAAAAATATGAATTAGACAGAGAAATTAAAGTAGCCGCAAGTCGTCTTGAAGCTGCAGAGCTTTCTAAAATTCAGGATGGTACTGTAGAATCTTTTGCAGGCTTTTTAGACGGATTATGGTATAAAACAAATAATACTGGTTCAGATCTTCATTATTTCTTCTTTG
The DNA here is from genome assembly GCA_024402655.1 of Treponema sp. GTDB lineage: Bacteria > Spirochaetota > Spirochaetia > Treponematales > Treponemataceae > Treponema_D. Next base: position 4,225 of record JAKSTH010000127.1, read on the forward strand.
ACTATAACAATCAGGAAATTATTCAGGTTGTAGGTGACATTCAGGAAATTTACAACTGGGAAGTAAGCCGTCTTCGTCACAATGGTATTTATATTTCTACAGTTAACTCTTCTATTGCAAACCTTCACCGTAAAATAGACATTGGTCTTATGGGTGTAGATCAGATTCGCATTACTACCTGGGATGATGTAAATCTGGTTATTAAACAAGATGACTTGTGGGATGGTACTTACAAGCGACTTCCTGTAAACAGTGTTTACGAAGATGTTGTTGTTTCAAAGAAAACTGAATTCCAGAATGCAGTAGAAAATGAACCTTCTGTATGGAATTCAGAAAATTCGGAATTAACAATTTCATTTAAAGATTCCATCTATCTTTTAAAATCTGGGGAAGTGGAAGAATCTGGTGTTTATTCTTTCCTTACAGCAGGTACATATAATATTATTCAGTTAAGAAGCAATTCAGAAGCCAGCATATTAAATTCTGCTTATGAATTAAAGTTTGGCACTAAAACTGAAAAGGTTCGTGGTTCCAGTAAAGAAAAGATTGTTACTGATTATGACACTCTTACCATGAGTCCTGTAAACTTTACTCCATTAGACTGCTTTTCAACAGAAGGAACTGTGTACACTTTAATCCGTCAGCATCAATAAATTATATAATTGATAAATTTACCAAAATCAAATATAATTATTCGTTATGAACGCTAATGAACTTCGCTCAAAATATATTGAGTTTTTTAAATCAAAAAATCATGTTGAAATTTCAGGACAGTCTTTAATTCCTGAAAATGATCCTTCAGTTCTTTTTACAACTGCGGGAATGCACCCTTTAGTTCCATATTTGCTTGGTGAAAAACATCCAGCTGGAACTCGCCTTACAGACTATCAGAAATGTGTCCGCACTGGTGATATTGATGAAGTAGGTGACCCATCTCATCTTACTTGTTTCGAAATGCTTGGTAACTGGTCTTTGGGAGATTACTTCAAAAAAGATTCAATTGCCTATTCATATGAATTCCTTACATCTAAAGACTGGCTCGCTCTTGACCCAAGAAAAATCTCTGTAACAGTATTTGCAGGAGATGAAAATGCACCTCGTGATGAAGATGCTGCAAACTTCTGGAAAGCTGTTGGTATGCCAGAAGATAAAATTGCTTATCTTCCAGCAAGTGATAACTGGTGGGCAGCTGGTCCAACAGGTCCTTGTGGTCCAGATACAGAAATTTTCTACTGGGTTGGAGAAGGTCTTCCACCTGTAGGTTCAAATAAAGGTACAGATTCTGCAAACTGGATGGAAATCTGGAACAACGTATTTATGCAGTTCAACCGCGTAGATGAAAAAACTTTGGTTCCACTTCCAAAACAGAATGTAGATACAGGTATGGGTCTTGAAAGAACTAACTGTATTCTTCAGGGAAAAACATCTGTTTATCTTACAGAAGTTTTCCAGCCAATCATCCAGAAAATTGGTGAATTAGCTGGCGGTTATGTATATGGTACAGACGAAGA
>JAKSTH010000128.1 GCA_024402655.1 Treponema sp.
GGAACCTGATGGAGAGCATATTTCTTTCCATCAACAACAATTGTGTGACCTGCATTAGCACCACCAGCAAAACGAACAACATATTTTGCATCCTGTGCAAGGTAATCTACAATTTTACCTTTTCCTTCATCGCCCCACTGGGCACCCATAACAACAACGTTCATGGTTACTTCCTTTTTCGCTGAATCATCGCGAAATATTAGTAATAATTTTAAGAAGAACAATGCCTTCTTTGTAAAAGCCACCGCCGAATCATCGCAGTTGTTTTTACTAAAAAAGTATACCACAAAAGGAATTAAGAGTTAATACATAAATATGGAAAAACTATTTTTCACTGAGCCATGTTTTAAGAATATTTGCAATTGCATCAGGATTTTCTGCCGCAAGGTTTTTAACAGAATCATTATGCTGAATATTTGCATTAAGATTTATTCTTAAATCTTCAGATTTTCTTTCTGCATGATTAATGCGTCTGAAAAAGTTTACCATTTCCGACAAAACAGAAGTTTCTTTTCTGGTCTGACGGTAATCGTTTGGATTATATTTTCCAAGCTTTTTCATTTCTTTTCTAATTTTGTTCAGTTGTTTTCTTGAAAGATTCAACTGCTCCATAACAAGATGAAAAGCTTCATTATCCAATTCTCCTAAAAGAATTGCAGTTTTTTCATACCCGTTAAGTACAGGACCTGAAGAAGTTTGTTTGATTAATTGTTCCATAATTTTCCCACTTAATATAAATTATAACTCAATTATTCTGATATTTCCACATTCAATAAAATAGAATAGTACAATATCTGATTTTTCAAATCTTCCATTTCCTGCTGTGTTTGTAAATAATTTATTTCCATGCTTAAAAAATCAAGCTTAGAACAATTTCCTTTGTTATAAACTTCTTTATAATCTGCATATAGTCTTTTAATAAACTCATATTCGTTTTCTAGTTGCTTTTGATTTTCTAATAGAATTGCTAAAGCATGTTCATTTTCCTCCCTTAATTTTATATTTTCCTGTTTTGTCTGAAAAACTTTTTCAACTTCATTTTTCTTTGTTATTTTATATTCCCGTTTTAGATTAAGATTTTCAGGAGAAAAAAGAGTCGAAAAATCCAGTTCTACACTAACTTCCAGATTGTGTTTGTCTGAAACTGAATAAGAACAGTCTGCAATTACTTTAAGTTTAGGGGCATAAGTCTGTCTTTTTAGAACATATAGATTTTTTTCTTTTTCAATTTCATATTCTTCTATGTTTTCTCCAGCTTTTAGAGCAAGATCTATATTCCAGAAATCAAAGTAAGAAATAAAATCCTTTTCCCAGTCTGCCTGTAAACTTTCATTAAGAATAAGCTCCAGTAATTCTTCATCAATTTTATGATTCAAGAGTTTTTCAAACTGATTAATAGTTTTTTCCTTTTGCTTTTCCAGTGAAAGCAAATTATTGGAAACATTAATAAGTTTTTGATGCTTTTCATAAAGATTTAAAAGACTGCCACTGTTGTTATTTAGAATCTGTTTTTCAGCCAAATAACTTTCTTCACACAAAATCAAATACTTGTTTTGTATTTCTAAATTCTTTATGAGTTTTTTATAATTCAGATATAGCTGCAAAAAGTTTTGAATTTGTGTAAAAACAACATTTTTTTTGTTTTCAAGTTGAATCAGATAATTTAATTTTCCAATATAAAAATCAGGATTTCTTTGTCCAAAAGATAAAAAATAGGGGGCAAGACTTTGAGTATAAACGGCATAAGCTTGTGCTCCCGGTTCATATTGCTTTTTTTCATCTTCCAGGATTTTTGAATAATAAAAACTCCCGCTTAATGAAAGATTTGCACCCCAGAATAAATATTGATTTATGTTTGCAGACAATTTTCCATAATCAGGATATTCTTTTTCAAAATCCTTTTGGGAATAGTCAATACCACCAGTAATAGAAATTTCTGGTAATAAAAGGCTGTAAGCTTCGTTTTTATTGATGCGGGCAAGTTTTATACTGTCTTCCACAGCCTTTATTTCCAGGTTCTCTTCATAAAAAATTTTACACAATTGAAGAAAAGGTCCATTTGCAAAACATTCAGATGAAATAAGAATTAAAAATAAATATAAGATTTTCTTCATTTTGTAATCCCCATTTTTCTAAGTATGTAAGATGCTATGGTCACTTTTTCCAAAATGATTCTGGCATCAACTTCTATTCCAGAACGAAGAGGATATTCTTTCCCATCATTTTTTACAAAACTGGTTTTATTAATATCTGAATAAACACAATAAATTAATTTATCATTTGTCTGACGGATATCCGGATCAATAATTTTTATTTTTCCTTCAGCTCCTTTATATTCAAAAAAGGGAAAAGCAGACAGTCTGTATTTTACATCCATTCCTTCCATCACTTCGCCAATATCTTTAGTTGGAATATACAATTCTATTTTGAAATCTTTGTTATCATTTGGAATGATTTTCAGCACTTTCTGATTCGAAAAAATATAATCCCCTATATTTAATGAAGAAATTTCCTGCACATAACCAGAAACCGGAGCTGTAACATTTAGAAATGCATTGCCAGCATTAAGCTGCAATAATTCCTGTTTTAAGTTTTCAAGCTTTATGGCAAGATTTTTTTCTTCATCCATAGCAGAAACTTTACTGTCAATAATGTATTTTTCCAGTTGTTTTTTATAAAGACTGTATTGCAGTTCAATTTCAGTTAAAGCTTTTTTGTTTTGAATGGAATCTGGCAAGGAGATTTGATATTCATACTGATATTTATATATGTTTCTCTGATTTTTCATTAAAGATATATTTTTCAGATATTCTTTAATTTTTTCCTTTGTGTAAGCATCTTCTGTTTCTATATATAAGCCGGTTTCCATACATTTAAGCAGATTTTTTACACAAGACAATTCTTTTTCACATTTAGTTATTTCTTCATTATAAATAGAAAGACTTGCTTTATACTGGCTGTCATCAATAGAAAAAAGAAGATCTCCTTTATTTACAAACTGATTAGGCTTGTAATTTATACTGGTGATTTTTCCTGCAATTACATTACTTACTTCAGATGTATTATCAAGGGTTTTTACAATTCCCGGCACTTTTATTACATTGTTGATTTTAAATGCAAATAAAGCTGTAAAAACAAACATAAAGAAAGATAATAAAACAAAATAAAATGTGTTTATTTCAGAAGGAATTTTCAGGTCTAAGATTTCCCTTGAATAAAACATCATATTTGCGTGTTCAAAAGTTAAAGCTTTAGTTTTCATATTGTGCCTCCCATAATTTTTTATAAACTGACTTTTTACTTAAAAGTTCTTCATGACTCCCACTTTCCACAATCCTTCCTTTATCCATAACCAGAATTCTGTCGCAACCTGCAACTGTAGAAAGTTTGTGGGCAATCATAATAATTGTTTTATTGTGGAGCCTGTTTACTGCCTCCATAACAGATTTTTCACAAATAGAATCAAGACTTGCCGTTGCTTCATCCAAAATCAATATTTCTGGGTTTCTTATAAGGATTCTTGCTAATGCAATTCGTTGTCGTTCACCTCCAGAAAGAGTTGTGCCGTTTTCACCAACCATGGTATTAAAACCTGCAGGAAGGCTGGTTATAAAATTAAGAGCATTAGATTCTTTTGCTGCTTTTTGAATCATAGAAGGGGTAAAACTTTCCAGACCCCATGCAATGTTTTCTGCAATGGTTCCACTAAAAAGAAGTGGTTCTTGCGGAACATATCCAAAAAGTTTTCTGTAATCTTCAGTTTTTAATTGGGAAATATCATAGTTATCAAAAAAAATTTTTCCTTCTGAAGGTTTGTAAAATTTCATTAATAATTTTACTAATGTTGATTTTCCTGAACCCGAAGCTCCCACAATTCCAATTTTTTCACCTTTTTGAATGGAAAAATTAATGTTTGAAACAGCATTTCCACGGCTTCCATAAGAAAAACTGATGTCTTCAAACTTAAGAGAGTCTTTCAGTGGTTCGCAAAAAAGATTATTTTTTTCGTCAAAGTCTTCTTCTTTTATTTTGAAAATATCTGTCAAACGATCTGCACTAACTGTTGCTTCCTGAAGCTGGGGCTGCATGGTTAAAAGTCTTCTTAATGGTCCAAGAAAAAAGGAAGATAAAGTGACAAAAGAGATCAACTGGCCCAAAGAAATTTCACCACTAAAAATTTTATAACTTCCAACCCAATAAATAAGTAAAGTTCCAATTCCACTAAGAAATCCCTGAATTGTTCCATTCAGATTACTTAAAGTTTCAAGAGACATACTTCTGTTTAATGCTTCTACTGAAAAAATTTCATTTCTACGAAAAGCACTTTTCTCTGTAGACAAAGCCTTTATTGTTCCAATTCCATTTATCGTCTCATACATGCTGGCATTTTTGTTTGCTTCACCAATAGCTCTATTTCTAATTCTTTTATTCAATGGAGCAGAAAAAATCCATACTACAAGAGCAGATATCAGAACTGGTATAACAGCAGCGGCCATTAAATCAGAACCCATTTTTGCCATAAAAAAGAAACCCAAAACAATCATCACAGAATCGATCAAAACCGAGACTGTTGTAGAAGATAAAACCCTTCTAATATTTTCTGTATCTCTAATTCGTGACAGAATTTCTCCGGTTTTCCGAGATGAAAAGAAATCCAATGGTAGTTTAAGCAAGTGGTTAAAAAACTCGCATATCAAAGTAATATCTATTTTCACCCCTAAAAACAGGGCCAGTTGATTTCTAATAAAGCCAAGAAGAGCCTGAAAAATCAGTACTATAAGAAAACTGATGGAAATAATATTCAAAGTGGATTTTGTTTCCGAATACAAAACTTCATCAATCAAAAAGCGGAAATAAAAGGCAGTAAGAATTCCTAAGACTGTAAGTAAAAGGCTTGAACCAATTATTTTATAAAGAATCGATTTGTTTTTTTTCAAAAGATATAAATAATTTGCAAAAGGATTGCCAGAATCATCATCTTTAATAAAAGATTCTGTCGGTTTGCATAAAAAAAAGATACCGGTCCAAAGATTTAAAAAATCTGGAATGGAAAGTTTTCTACATCCTTCTGCCGGATCCATAATAACAATGTTTTTTTTAGTAATGTTTTTAGCTACAACATAATGATTGTTATTATTTTGAATTACATGGAAAATTGCAGGACAAGGAATTTCCATAAGATTATTTTTTTGTGGAGAAGAAAATCCTTTGCAGGAAAGTCCGTTTTTCTGTGCACATTGAATAAGTCCGTATCCTGAAGTACCAGCAGTATCTGTTCCTGCATCTTCCCGTAATAAACGTAAAGATGTTTTTTTGCCAAAGTACCCAAGAATCATTCTCATGCAGGCAGCTCCACAATCTGTTTCATCATGCTGAATCTGCAGCTTAAGTTTCATATTGCCTCCAGAAATATAGTTTCATAAGTAATATTGCCTGGCTGTGCAAAAACGGACCATTTTTTATAAAAATTTTTAAAATATTATGAAATTTAGCTTATAAAAATCCTGTTGAATTCATTGACATATATTTTGCATCAATATATAATTACAAAAATATTTCACATAGCAAATTATCAGTTTGCGTCGCAAGCTTAATATAGTTTTTTTCGTCACAATTCTCGTGGCGTAAAAAAAAAAGGCCTAGTGATTTTTACATCATAAGTCCTTTTTTTAGGAGAACTAAATGGCTTACATTTTTGAAGAACCATCCCACACATTTGA
>JAKSTH010000129.1 GCA_024402655.1 Treponema sp.
CACGACCCCGAGATTACAAATCACGTGCTCTACCAGCTGAGCTAAAGCAGCATATTATTTTGTGTTAGCAACTTGTTGCGTAACGATTGATATATTATATCAACCGAAACTTTTAGTCAACTACTAAAAACCATTTTTTTAAATATTTTTCATAATTTTTTTAAAATATGGCATATATTTAGTTTTAATTACTATAGGCCACAAATAATTATTTTTTATATATTGGTCTGTGTATTGAATCATATCTTCAATTACTTCAGGCTTATATATTTTTATTGTAATTACTTCACTTAATTTTGCTATTAAAGCTTCTTTTGTATTTTGACTATACAAAAATCCTGTTTTTCCATTAACAATCTTATTTAATCCACCAGTTTTGTGAGCAACAGGTAAAGTTCCGAAAATCTGGGAAATAAAATCTTCAAGACCACATGGTTCAAAATGACTTGGTAAAACAATAAAATCACCAATAGCATTTGTAAGTCTTGCAAGCTCTTTATTATATCCATTAATAAAAACTACACTACCCTTATATTTTTCAGTAATTTCCTTAATGGAATTTTCTAAAGCCACTTCCCCCTGTCCTGTAATTATAAAACGCACATTTGAAAAATTATTTAATATTGCAGGAATTGCTTCCATTAAGACAGGTAAACCTTTTTGCCATGTAACTCTTCCATGATAAACAATATATATTTCTTTATTACAGTTATTTGCATTTTCTAATTCACCATAAATAGAAACATCACTATATTTCTGTCTGTTTTTTAATACTTTTTTTACAAAATAAGACCGGCAGTCTGCTTTTCCCTGTAAATCTTTTGTACCTGGATTAAAAGCATAAGGCAATTTTGAAATATTTATATCAGTTGGATCATATCCTTCGTAATCTATACCGTTGGTAATTCCCATAATCTGAACATTTTTATTATTAAAGCACTGGGAAAGACCTTCTGTTTCAGGAGCATAAACAGGGTTACATAGTTCCTTTGCATATTCTTCTGAAACTGTAGATAAACTGGCATTTACATTTGCGGCAATTAAAAAAGGTTCAACTTTATCATTATTCAAAGATTTATAAAGTAAATCCTGGTCAAAACCTGTATACCAGGAAGCTTCACCTATGCTGGAAAAATTATGATGATAAGCAGGGCCGGCATTATGAATTGTAACAATGAATTTTGTTGAGTCAAAAGTCTGATTCTCAGCGCCAAAACCTGGAACTAATGCTGTAGAAGCGTCCTGGCAGTGAATAAAATCTGGAATATCTTTAGTTTCAATAAAATTAGAAAAATGGATAACAGATTTAGCAAAAAGGCTGTCCATAAAAAGCATGTCCTTGTGACCGTGACCTTTTACAAATTCTGGATTCTGTCTGTTTTCATTTGCTGTATATGTATAAACCCCTTCTTTTTCTAAAAATGAAGGATGTTCCATAAAGATAACCTGAAAATCACCATTTATACATTTTCCTTTTTTATAAGAAACAGTTTCGTTTTTTCCACAATGAAATATTTCTGTTTTTGCAGCAAAGGAATCTTTATCGAAAATAATTGATTTATAATCTGTAGTTTTAAAAGCTGGGATAAACAAAGTAACTTCATTTCCAAGTTTTTGAAATTCTTTGCAAAGAGAAAAAGTTACATTTTTTACACCTCCGGCTTCTACAATACCGGAGCATTCCATACTAACAACCCAGATTTTCATATTTTTCTCACAAAATTAATTTTTAGCCAGATCGGGACGGAGTTTTTGAGCACCGTTTATATAAACATTCTGTTTTTTTACAAATACAGATTTGTAAGTTGTAATCAATACACGAATCATTAAAGGGCTTCCACCGTCAATTTCACTTTCCTGAGCAGAAAACAAGGCAATATTTGTTGGATCAAATACAGTTTCCCCTTTTCTTAATGCAGTTGCAGGATTTAATGCAGTTATATCTTTTGTAGTTGTAAAGAAAATAGAAACTATATCTTTTTCTTTTAATTTATTTTGTACAAAGCAGGCGTTACACATTTCACAAACAGTTTTTGTAATAGATTCTGCTGTGTTTTCAGAAATTGTTGCACCTCTGATTGCAGTAAGCTTTTTAATCATTTTCTTCATCCTTTAATGTTGAGTTTTGGTTTATATTTACAGGTGAATAATTATTTTTCATTTTTTCATATAAAGAATAATCTGGTATTTTAGAAGATTCTACAGCAATAGAAAAAATTTCTACAGAAGGAAAATCTTTATATAGTTTAATATTTCTTAAAAGTTCATCTTTCCTTAAACTTTCAATTCTAAAATCCTGTGTAGATTCTGCTTTTTCTAAAAGATAATTTGCTGCAAGCTGAGCTATAGTTTTACCGGCACAATCCAGATAAGTTTTAAGACTTTCATTATCTGTAACCTGATTATTTTTATATAACTGAACAACTGCTTCTGGGGAAATTGTAACTGCAATATTAAATGTAAACTGATAATCAAACGAATAATTTGTATCATAAATGGAAGCATAAAGTTTGCCAGAAGGAAGTTCACCAGAAACAGTATGAGATTGAACATGTGGTTCAATTGAAAAAAGTTTTAATGATGCATTTGTAGGTAAAAGATACTGCCAGTTCCAGTTTTTTTCTCCAAAAAGAAGTGGTTTTTCAATTAATCCGTTTGTTTTTGTCTGTAATATACCAAAAGTGTCAGGTTCTATTCGTCTTTGAGTTAAACCAGTCCAATAAACATAAATTGAAAAAACAGAAATGATGATAAGACAGAATATTGTTTTCTTCATGGACTTAAACCTATTTATCTACTATTATAACTTATTGTATTATAATAACAATTAATTATAAAAAAAAGTAGTTTTTAGCATTGAACTATGGAAATTAAAGAAAAACAATTAAATCGAAACAAAGGAAAAGCTCTCATACTTCTTTATAAACTTGCATCCAGCATGGTTTTTATCTGGTTCAGTTTTGAAGTGTTATTATTTCTTTTTTATTTAATTGGAAACTATCAGAATTTTCTTGATAACAGTCAGCTTTTGATTTTAAGAATTCTTTCTTTAAGTGCATTTATTACATTTGTTTTATGTTTCTGTTCCCTGGTTACGCTGCTATTTTTATTAATATTAAAAGTTTATAATTGGGGAAATCTGATTAGAATCATTCCTATTTCCATAGCGCTTGTAGTGAATATTCTATTTTTATCTTACTCAACAATTATTACTCAACTTTCAGAAGGAATATAAGTTTTATGAGCTGCCTGTTTGCAAGTAAAGTTCGAATACCTGGTGTACTCAAAGAATTTAATAAAGTGTTCAAGAGCAATGGCTTTAAAGCATATCTTGTTGGTGGGGCTGTAAGAGACATTTTCTTAAAAAAAACTGCATCAGATTGGGATATTGCTACAAATGCAACACCTCAGGATGTTATAAAAATGTTTAAATTTGTTGTACCAACAGGAATTGAACATGGAACTGTTACTGTACATTTTAAGAAGCTGGAAATTGAAGTTACTACATTTAGAACAGAAACAGGTTATTCAGATGGAAGACATCCAGATTCTGTAAATTACGCAGCAACAATCGAAGAAGATTTAGCCCGACGTGATTTTACTATGAACGCAATTGCCGTAAACCTTAACAACGGCAGTATTGTAGATCCATTTAAAGGCAGAAAAGATATCCGCAATAAAATCATAAGAACCGTTAGAAATCCTCATGAACGATTTATGGAAGACGGTCTTAGACCAATACGAGCACTAAGATTTGCCTCTAAACTTGGTTTTAAAATTGAAGAAGCCACTTATAACGAAATAAAGAATCCGGAAGTACAAGAAAAATGTAAATCAATTTCTATTGAACGCTTCAGAGATGAATTTGAAAAAATGCTGGTTTCTGAAAAACCTTCTGTTGGTCTAAAATTGATGGAAGAAACTGGTATTCTTAAAATTTTTATCCCGGAATTTACGGATTGCAGGGGCTGTATTCAATCAGATTATAGAGGATTCCATAAATTCGATGTATTGGATCATCTTTTTTATGCATGTGATGGCTCTCCAACCGAAAAACCTATAGTTCGTCTTGCTGCCCTTTTACACGACATTGGAAAGCCTTCTGCCAAAAAAATTCAAACAGAATCAATTTTTGATGTAGAATCACAAAGCTATAAAGATGTAGAAACAATTACTTTTTATAATCACGAATCCCTTGGTGAACAGATTTCCAGAAAACTTATGACAAGATTAAAGTTTTCCAATGACCAGATAAACAGTGTATGTCATCTTGTAAAAGAACACATGTTCCATTATGAACACAACTGGACAGACGCTGCCGTAAGAAGATTCATTATGCGTGCCAATAAAGAATGTCTGGAAGATTTATTCGATTTAAGAAATGCAGACATGTATGGCATGTGGAATGAACCTATTGAAATTAGATACAATAGTGCAATAGAACTTTTGCTTGAATTTAGAGAACGAATTGAAAATGAACTTAAAAAAGAAAATGCCCTTTCTCTTAAAGATTTAAAACTGAACGGAAAGGATTTGCTTGATTTAGGTTTTGAACCGGGAAAACAACTTGGTATTATTTTAGAAGACCTGTTGAATTGTGTCGTAGAAGATCCTGAACTCAATGTAAAAGAAAAATTATTGCAGATTGCAAATTCTTATAAAAAATTCTAATTGGAGTAAAAAATGACATACAGTGAAGTACTTGATAACGCAAGAAGTGAAATGGGAAAATGGTGTAAAGCCTGCCCTGTTTGTAATGGAAAAGCCTGTTCTAACAGCATGCCAGGTCCTGGTGCAAAAGGTTCTGGAGAAGGAGCTATTAGAAACTTTGATGCATGGAAAAAAGTTCGTGTAAATATGGACACACTTTGCGAAAACAAACCAATAGATACAAGTTTTGAACTTTTTGGAAAAACTTTTAAATATCCATTTTTTGCAGGTCCAGTAGGAGCTGTAAACCTTCATTATGGTCAGAAATATGATGATTTAAGTTACAACAATGTTCTTGTTTCTGCATGTGCTGCAAATGGTATTGCTGCATTTACAGGTGACGGTGCAGTTGAAAAAGTAATGTCTTATGCAACACAAGCTATTAAAGCTTCTAACGGAATTGGCATTCCAACTGTTAAACCTTGGAACATGGAAACAATTAAGGCAAAAATGGAACTTGTAAAACAGTCTGACAGTTTTGCTGTTGCCATGGATATTGATGCTGCGGGGCTTCCTTTCTTAAAGAACTTTACTCCACCAGCTGGAAGTAAATCTGTAGAACAGCTTAAAGAAATCTGCAAAATGACAGATAAACCTTTTATCTTAAAAGGAATTATGAGTGCAAAAGCCGCTTTAAAAGCAAAAGAAGCTGGTGCATCTGCAATTATTGTTTCAAACCATGGCGGCCGTGTTTTAGACCAGTGTCCTGCAACTGCTGAAGTACTGGAAGAAATTGTTGAAGCAGTTGGAGATTCAATGAAGATTTTTGTTGATGGTGGAATTAGAACTGGTATTGATGTTTTTAAGGCTTTGGCTTTAGGTGCAGACGGTGTTTTAATCTGCCGCCCATTTGTTCCAGCAGTTTTTGGTGGTGCAGAAGAAGGTGTAAAAACATACATTGAAAAAATAGGCGCCGAACTTGCGGATACAATGGCAATGTGCGGGGCAAGCAATCTTTCTGAAATCACTAGAGATATGGT
>JAKSTH010000013.1 GCA_024402655.1 Treponema sp.
GGGTAATATCCATAAAAATCAATTGGCTTTTGACCAATTTCAAAATGAACCTGTCTTGGGTAACATTGGGTGCCGTTTTTGTTTGCTGTAAAATAGCCTTTTTCAGATTCGCCTGTGAATTTTAAATAAACATAGATTTTATTATCTTTTTGTGTATCTTTTGTTATGTTGTCGGGGTCGGCTATATATTCATAATCAGGAAAGGAATTAAAAAATAAATCTTCTGGATTTGTTTGGGGATTGTGTTTTGAAGGTTCTGCTTTAGGCTGCCATAAATTTATGAGACTGCAGGAAGAAATCATAAAAGCAAAAATCGTGCAAAGAGAGATGTTTATTGCATATTTGTAAAGTTTAATTTTTTTCATATAACTACCGGTCAATTTCCAGGTTCATATCAATTCGTATTACTGTTTTATAATATCACAGTTATATCAAAATTCAAAAACAGTTATTTTTCTGCTCAAGGCTGATATTTGAAATAATTACTTTTTTCTCTTATTGCCTGCTGCTTCCATTCAGAGTAAAATCAAACTATGGAAAATAAAACAAAGGCTTATTTTCATCTTCCAGGTCTCTTTGAATTTTACGATTTATACAAAGTTTTTCTGCCTTTGTATCGTAATCATCCGGAATATTTTTATGACTGGTGTGACATTGCCTCTATTTATGGTTCTCCAGCAGACTGTTTATGGGGTGGGGGCAGAGTAGGTTTTGGAAATGCTGCTGCCAGAGATGTTTTTGATTTGATGAACGAATATAAAATCTCTCCCCGGTTTACTTTCAGTAATTCTCTTTTAGAACCACAGCATCTGGTAGATAAAAAGTGCAATGATTTATGCCAGCTTTTTGCAAACTCCACAGACTTTAGAACAGGAATTATAATTCATTCTCCTTTACTGTTATCTTACTTAAAAGAAAAATACCCTGATTTTTATTATGTTTCTTCAACTACAAAAGTGATTACAGATTTTTCAGAATTACAGACCGAACTGAATAATTCTGATTTTTCCTATGTAGTTCCAGATTTCCGCTTTAACAATGCTTTTGAAAAACTGGACACTCTTTCTCAATCACAAAAATCTAAAACTGAGTTTTTATGTAACGAATGCTGCTGGACCGGTTGCACCCAAAGAACCCAATGCTATGAAAATGTAAGCCGGAAAAATCTGGGCTTAACCTGTCCCGATCACATTTGCCATGCCCCAAATGGAAACAAAGGCTACCATTTTTCTTCCGCCATGGAATCTCCAGCTTTTATAAGCACCCGGCAAATTCAGGAAATCTACCTGCCAAAAGGTTTCACTAATTTTAAAATCGAAGGCCGAAGTTTAGGCAGTGCCCTGGTATTAGAATTTCTGCTTTATTATCTAACCAAACCCCAGGCCCAGCTTAAAGTAAGAGAAGAAATCTATTTGGACAGCACCCTGGATTTATTTTAGAGAATATTTCAACCTGTTCGTTAATTAAAAACTCTTGCACAAATTTCGTAAAAAAAATATTCTATCCTCATGTTTTTTGTTGTATTTAAGCAGTTGCTGATTATGGCATTAATTGTTCTTGGTGGTTTTACTTTTGCCAAAGTTTTTAAAGTTGATGATAAGGAACAGAAATTTTTAAGTAAGCTTCTTATCTATTTTATTAATCCCTTCCTTATTCTTAATGCTCTGAACATCGATTTTGAATTTTCAAAATTTGTACAGCTTGCTCTGGTTTTTCTTCTTTCCCTTGTTGTTCACTTTATTATGATAGGTCTGGCACTTTTATTCGCCCGCTCCAAAAATCCTGATGAAAAAGATTATTGTACTTTGGATGCCCTTGCCATGATGTTTTCAAACTGTGGTTTCATAGGTATTCCATTAATTCGCGGTGTTTTTGGTGATGAAGGCGTTTTCTATTTAATGGGCTTTCTTGTTGCCTTTAATGTGATTATGTGGACTTACGGTTACAGCAAATTAAGCGGCCGTGTAGATTTTAAGAAGATTGCTACAAATCCAAATATGATTGCGGTAATTTTAGGCCTTATAGTTTTCTTTGTGCCTTATCCTTTACCAGAAGTTGCTTCCAAAGCAATAAGCATGATTGGAGAATTAAACAGCGCCACAGCCATGATTCTTATTGGTGTGCTTTTTTCAGGCTTTACTTTCGAAACAAAATACATAAAACACATTATTAAAGTATGTTTTGTTCGTCTGATTTTTGTAGGACTTGTAGTTTCTTTCCTTATTCTTGTAATTTATAAATTCCTTGCTCCAGGATTAAGCCCTGCAGACAGTGAATTAGTTAAAATGATTCTTTTTGTTGTTTTAATTTGTTCTGCATGTCCTTGTGCAACCAGCGTACCAAGCCTTGCCTGTCTTTTTAATAAAGACGGGGAATACTCAAGTATGCTGGTTTGTCTTACAAGCCTTTTGTGTATGATTTCTGTTCCTGCTGTTGTTGCATTTGCAGAAATGTTATTCAAATACCTTGCATAAAGCTTTGTGCTTTAAGAAGTAAAGAACACAATCAATTTTTTCTTCTGGAATTTCCAGTAACTTAGAGGCAGCAATTCTATAACAGTTTTGCTGCCCTTTGTATTTTTCCACATTAATTTCATTATCAGACTTGTAGTCTACAATTGTGTAAGTACCATCTGGGTTTTGGAAAATTAAGTCTATGGAACCTGTGAAAATTGTTTCTTCATGGAACATGCGGAAAGCCCATTCTGCTTTATAAAAGAGACCAGCTTTTTTTGCAGCAGTAAAACGTTTTCCAATTTCTTCGTTACAAAATTCCTCTGTCATTTTTATACAGATTTTAAGAGTTTTTTCTCTTTCAGCTTCAGATAATCCTTTTGTAAGTTTTGGTTCAGGAACATAATCTTGTGGTGCAATTCCGTTAGCCTGCATTTCCAGATAAGAATGTACAAGGGTACCAAAATCTGCAGCAGTAAAATTGGAATTTGTAAGAACATCGCTGCTTTCTTCGTATTTTGCACCTGTATCACCGTCTTCGCTGGTTTTAGGATTATATTCCAGTTCCAAAGACGATGGAGTTTTGCGGTTAGAAACACATTCTTTTGTAGTAATTGGCATTTTGTTTTCAAAAGCCTTTTCTACAATACTCATGTCTATTATTTTTTTTCTACCAAGGCTGTCTGTTTCTTTATAAGCATTTTCTTTTGTAACTGGTACAATACCATGGTACGAAAATGGACTTTCAGGATTATATGGCAGGCTTTCAGTAAGTACATCTGGCTTTTCCAGCAAATCTGGATAGTATGTGAAAATCATATTTTCAAAAAGTCTTAAACTTGACTCAGAAACTTTCTGATTCCAGCTTCCTACAATATAGAGAGTATCAATAGCTCGAGTTACACCAACATAAATCTGGCGCCGAATTTCTGCCAGTTCTTTTTTGTCTGCCAGTTCTTTTTGCAAGCGGTAGAACAGGTTTTCGCCTCTGCTGCTTGTAAAAGAAACACCGAGTTTTTCATCAAAGAAGAAATTGTCTTTATCAGTTTTTCCCCGCATACCAATACAGCCATAAAGGAATACTTTTTTAAACTGGAGTCCCTTACTTTTGTGAACAGACATAACCTGAACCCCTTCTTCTTTTTCAAGTGGGTACACCAGTTCGGAAGCATCTATTTCCTGATCATCACTGGAAAAACCAGATTCTGTATCTTTTATAAGAGATAACTGGTCTACAAACCATGAAATACTTTTACCATTTAAGTCGCACTGGCGGGCCAGCTCAAAAAGCATGTCAAAGTCAGATGCATACTGGGCTGTGTTTTTGTTAAGAATTGTTTCGTAATAGTATCCCTGTTTAATCCATAAATCTTCCAGAGTTTTACAAAGGCTCTGACTCAAAATCTTATCCTGATTTGGAATATGGAATTCTGTAGTGTTGCCTTCAATTTCATCCAGACGATTTTTTGCAAGTTTGTTTAAAATCTGATTCACATCCATTGCACAGAAAGGAGAAGCCATATATGCAGCCTGTGCATTTTTGTCTGCAGGGTAAACACAAAGTCTAAGATAGTTATAAATGTCGTTTACAGGACCGTCTGAAAAAAGAGACTTATTCATATCTTGATTGTAGCTGATATTAAAATAGTTCAACCATTTTGTAATGTAGGCTCTGTCTGTTCTGCTTTTTTCCAGAATTGCAAAATCAGAAGCCTTAAGATCCGAATTTTCCTGCAGCAGTTCATGAATAGTTTTTGCCATATAATATGCCATCTGATCTTTTGCATTCAAATGTTGTTCGCCCAAAAGATTTGTGTTCAACAGTTCCAGATGAACAGGCACAGTTTTATCTGTTAAAACCGGTTCATCAATTGTTTTTCTGTTTACAGGATCATATTTTATGGCTTTTTTCTGGTATTTTGCTTCAAATTCTTCCTGAGTATTATTGTCGAAAATGGAAACTTCGCCACCGAACATAAGATTAAAAGCTGTTATCATTTCCAAAGTAGAACGATAGTTATATGTCATAGGTTCGGTTTCTGTAATTTCTGGCAGGCTTTTCAGCTGATTGAATACAGAAACATCTGCTCCACGGAACTTGTAAATAGACTGTTTTTCATCTCCTACAAAGAACAGTTTTTCCTTATCACCGCAAAGCATAAAAAGAAGGTCACGGTTTTTGCCGTTATTATCCTGAAATTCATCAATCATAATGTGACTGAAGGAATTTTGTTCCTGAATTCTTATATCTTCATTTTCTGTAAGCACTTTAAGAGCCAGTTCACTAATATCAGCAAAAGTTAAATTGCCGCTTACTCTTTTTGAATGATTTACCTGGGCAAGGAAACTGTCCATTAATCCAAAAAGTGCTTTTGTAGAGTCATATTGTAAAATACTTTGAACAATGCAGGAAATATAAGGAATAAAATATTCTTTTACATACTGGGAAAAAGGTTTCAGTTCCTGTTTCTTTGCACCTACATTGTGTTTTATGGCGTTCCAAATCTCAAAAATTTTATTAAGGTTGTTTGCCTGTTTTTGAATTGCTTCATTAGAAAAATCATCTTCAATAGTTATTGGCTGGAACATATCTGGGGCCAGGGCTGTGATTTTTTGAAAAGCAGCTGTAAAATTCATGCAGAATTTATCGCTTGCATCAGCATTTTCCATATAGTTTTGTGCGTCTGCAAGAATTGTATTAAAGTTATAAACTGCAGGAACTTCTCTAATTGCGGCACCTTCTTCTAATTGTTCATTAAAATTTCCCCATTGAACAGGAACCATTCCTGTTCCACAAATATAGTAATTCCAGAATTCACATAAAATGCTTTTTTGCAGCCCAAGTTTTTCAGAAAAAAAGTTGTCTGGTGAAATAAGAGATGTATGATTTTCAATTGTGTTTCCCAAAACTGTATTTGCAAAATTCTGATACTGACCTGGTTTTACAAGATCTTTTATGGCTTTGTTGTCCTGGTTTGAAAATACAAAAGGCAATGCCAGCTGTTTAATATCTTCTGCCGCCTGGGAAGAACCAGACTTAAAATCTGGTCTTATTCCATAACGGTTTGCAGCTTGTTTTACAATTCCAGAACAATAAGAATCTAAAGTCTGAATATGAACTTCGGAAAAATCTTCCAAAGCCTGCTGGGCTCGTTTTTTTTCAACAGCTGGAGTTTCAGGATGATGTGCAAAGTAACTTAGAATTTCATAGATTCGCTGGTACATTTCTCCTGCAGCTTTTTTTGTAAAAGTGAGGGTAAGAATTTCTGGAGCAGGAATATTTTTGGACATAACAAGCCAGGCAAAACGGGTTGCAAGAACCTGTGTTTTACCAGAACCTGCACCTGCAGCAACTACAGAGTTTCCTTTTGCGCAACAGCAGCTTTTTTGAATTGGATCTAATTTTTTTTGTAAAAGGTCAAGATATTCGTATTCCATTAGTTACCTCTACTGATGTTTTTTCCTGCAATTGTGTAAGAATAGCGGCAGATACTTTTAAAAGAACAGCTGGAACAGTCGTCCCAAGGTGTTACATTCAGGTTTGCCGGTGAAAAATCCTGGCTTTCTACCTTACTGTTAAACTGATCTGTATATTTTTCAAAAAGTTTCATGGTTTCTTCATAGTTGTCGAAGGTAACTTTTTCAGTAATAACATCAGTTTTTTTGTCAGGGTTATTTATTGCGTAAAAGCCTGCTTTTATAATTTCTTTATTTGT
Source organism: Treponema sp. (assembly GCA_024402655.1). Taxonomy (GTDB): domain Bacteria; phylum Spirochaetota; class Spirochaetia; order Treponematales; family Treponemataceae; genus Treponema_D. The sequence continues at coordinate 6,170 of JAKSTH010000013.1, forward strand.
AGTTCCTTTTAAAAGGCTCATGTACATTGGCATCTGAAAATCATTTAATACAGGATTTCCGTTTTCATCTGGCTGAACAAAGGTGTCTTTTTTTGTTGGAAGGGCTGCTGCAGAGTTTTTATAATCTACAATTTCCCAGCCACCGTTTATGCTGTCTTCTTCCATGTTGCTTAAAAGATTGTCCAGTTTGCCATAAAATTTGTATGGTTTACCTGCAGGTTCGTAATCTACAGATTTTTCAACTCCACAAACATAATGACCGCCATAAGTTTTAAGGAATTTCTGAAGAAATGCTATAAGCACATCTGCAATTTTATTTTTCTGGGCTGTAAGCATTTGTATTACAAGAGGGCTGTCTGAAAAACTTTTTCTGCACTCATCAATTGCTTTTCCCGTAAGATCCATAATCTTTTGAACAAAAGCGCCTTTTTCTGGAAGTTCATCATTTGCATCCAGCACAGGAAGTGGTTTTTTGCTTAAAACATATTCTTCCATAAACAATTCCAGAATTTTGTGATTAATATTTCCCATGTCGTAAGGACCAATAAGAGAAATATCAAGACTGTCTTCCTGCAATTTTATAATGTTTGAAAAAAGCCATTTTCTTGGGCATTGGAAGAAGTTTCTCATATCAGACTGAGAAATTACCAGTTTTTTACATTCAGGATTATTTTTGCTTCTATTTGTAACAAGAGTATAAGTTATGGCATTTGTCATAGCTTCATTCAAATCTTCCTGAACTTTGCTTTCATTTTCTTTCTGGAATCTGGCTTTATTAAGACTGTACCACTTTGTAAACTGTTCTTTTTGATTCTGGCTGAAAGTAAAATCTTGAGGCATAGTCTGATTCAAGAAATTTTTTGTTTCCTGAAGGATAAAATCTTCGCCATCAAGTTCCTGCAGCGGGTTAGAAAGAACATTTCCATTTTCATCTTTTACAAGATTCATATAATTGTGGCTGATTGCAAAACCCTGGAATGTGTCTTCTGCAAAAGAGAAAGTCACAAGATTTTTATGAACTTCTTTATTGTAAAGGGCAATAAATGCTTTTGAAGGATTATATTTTTTGTCTTTTTCTACAAGCCCCAGTTCTTTTCGTTTTTCGTTATTAAGGAAGTTTATTTTTTTGTAAACTACTTCCAGATTATTCTGACTTCCGTCTATTACAAACTGATACTCAATTTTTGCAGCGGCAGAAAGTCTGTATGGATAAACATTAAGCCCAACCATCTTTGACTGAGGTGTATAGGTTTTTGTACTAAGTTCAGTAATAAAAAACTCGTAAGGATTGCTTATGCAAATATTATTGTCCTGGAAAAAGGTTTCTTCTATTTGAATAAATTCCTGCAGATGAATAATACAGCGGCTAATAATATTGTTTGCTAAATCTGTAAAATCTTCGCAGTTCAAAAACAATTCTTTAAATTTTTCCCATGCCTGTAAAATACCGCGGAAAGTAGAAGCTTCGCACATGCGGGTAATTTCATTTTTCAGTTTTGCATAAAAGTCTTTTTCTCGGGTGTTTCTGGAATCTATATTTAAAGCTTCTTCCCAAATGTCGACAAACTTTCCTTTAGATTCATAACTGCACAAACAGCGCATGTCGCAACCAAGCTGTACAAGGTTTTCCCTTAAAACCGTATATTCTGGTTTCCATGGAACAAAGTTGTCTAAAACAATTGCCCGCACAGAATCGTAAGAAAATCTGGAATTATAGCAGTCCTGAATTTTTGAAAAAATGCCGCCTTCGCCACCAGAAAGAAGAGGAATACCTGCACGAATTACATATGGAATACAGTATTTTTGTAATTCCCGTTCCAAATACGGTCTGTAAGTTTCCAGATCTGGTACATTAAGAGACATATTCTGAAAGTCTACGCCGGAGTCTGCCAGGTGACGAATCTGCAAAAGAGTTCTTCGTAATTCTTTTCGTGAATCGCTGTATTTATAGCAGGGAACTCCGTTTTCTGTTTCTTTGTCAGAATCTAAAACTATAAGGGTGATGTTTTCATTGCTGCTTAAAGTTTCATCGTAGTCACAGTAGTCTTCCAGAATTTCTGGGAAAAAGATTACAAATTTTTTATTCAGGGTAGAAAAATCGCTTTGAATCCAGGCTGGCTCAAACATATTGTTTTTTTCAAGGAAAGCAGAGTAGCGTTCATAAAGAATTTCGTAATCCTGATCTTCTGCATCAAATTCTGTGCCGCTGGCTTTTTTCAGTTCATACCATTGTTTTAAAGAAGGTAAAAGTTTGGAAATCCAGTTAGTAAAGGCAGAGGCATCTTTTCTAAATTCCGGATTAATAATGCTTTTAAAAAACGGATTAAGAGCATTTTCCCGAATAAGATTCTGAATATAAAATTTTCTTAAAATTGCAGGAATGGAAGTTTTAGAACTTTCTGTGCCTTTTACATATTCGCTTTTAAAAGTATCCCAGGCCAGAAAGCGTTCCAATGCAACTGCACTTATGCCGCTTTCCTGGGGATGTGTAACAATCCAGTCTATCCATGAATTTTTTACAACATCGGTAGAAAAAACAAAATAACACTGAGGATCTGCCAGAAAGTTTTTGAACAGATTTTCAATTTCTTTTGCCTGAACTTTCATTAAACTCATTCTTTTTCTCCATATTCATCTGAATCGTTAGCTGCTTCTAAAGCAAGAGATGCCAGGTCGCTTATATACTGAGCCTGAGCTGCTGTTTCTTTTGTGGTTCCTGCTTTACCCAAAGAAAGTCGCTGTGTTTTTTTCTTTTCTTCCCTTGTTTCCAGCAAAGCTTTTGCACTAAGAAGTATTTGAGCTGCTTCAAAGGCTTTTATATGCAGACACTGGGCAATTGCACTTTCTTCCTGCTTTGTAAGGTTTTCCAAAGTAGTAAACTGCTTTTGCAGCATAATGGCTCTTTTTTCTCCCACTCCTGGCAGTTCCAGAAAAATAGAATCTGTGTTTTCCTTTGTGCGAAGATTCTGGTTGCGGCTTGTAGCAAAACGGTGTGTTTCATCTCGCACTCGCTGCAGCAACCGCAGGCCATCGCTTCTTTTAGGAAGGCATATTGGAGTAGAATTCCCCGGTCTATAAATTTCTTCATCTCTTTTTGCAAGACCTGCAATTGGAATATCCAGTCCCAAAGCCTGCAAAATTTCATTTACTGCATTTACCTGACCAATACCACCATCTATAAGAAGCAAATCTGGTAATTCAGCCTGTTCATTCAGCAGTCTTGTATAACGGCGGGAAACGGCCTCTCTCATGGAAGCAAAGTCGTCTATATAACCGTCTGTAGTTTTAAGCCTGAAGTAGCGGTAATTTTTTTTATCAGGATTACCGTTATAAAAGCTGATAAGAGAAGCAACTGGAAACTTACCGCCAATGTGGGCAATATCAAAACCTTCGATTCTAACTGGAAGGCAAGGAAGCCCAAGTTTTTCTTTAAGTTCTTCCATGGCAGGCACGTCGCCTCTGTCTCTTAAACGGCGAATAATATCTTCGTGGGCATTTTGAACACACATATTCATAGAAGCCACTTCTTTCGCTGAATTAGAGTCTACTATAGTAAGGTGACAATTTATGTCACTATAAGTTTCTGCCAGCCATTTTTTTATAATTTCCAGGCTTTCTGTAGTAGGAATAACAATATTTGGGGGAATCTGATTTTTGTCTTCGTAATAGCAGGCCATAAATTCCCCAATCAAATCATCATCATCATTAAGACTTTCTGCCCGGTAATTTTCACGCCCAAGCAGTTTACCCTGGCGAATCTTAAGAACTGTAAAACTAACCAGTTCGCCTTCTGAATAGTAGCCAATGTAGTCTTTGTCCATAGAATCAAAATCCTGTACGATATTCTGATTCTGCATAATCATAAGAGCTTTAATGCCGTCTCTTAAACGGGATGCTTTTTCAAAATTAAGCTGGGCGGCAGCTTCTTTCATTTGGGCTGTGAGAAGTGCGATGTTTTCTTCATTGTGGCCCTGTAAAAGGCTTATAACTTCTGAAATATATTCGTTATATTCTTCTTTTGAAATTTTGTTACAGCAGGGAGCCTTACATTGTTTCATATGATAGTAAAGGCAGGGCGATTCCCGCTTTTTAAGGGTTCTGCAGTGACGCAAAGGATACAGTTTAAAAATGGTTTCCAGAAAAACGTCTAAAGCTGCTACATCGGGATATGGCCCAAAATAAGTAGAACCGTCCTGCATAATTCGTCTTGTTCTGAAAATTTTTGGAAAATCTTCTTTTGTAATGCGCAGAACAGGATATGATTTACCATCTTTAAGGTTTATGTTGTATCTTGGTGAATATTTTTTAATTAAATTGTTTTCCAGCAAAAGTGCTTCGTATTCGTTAAGGGTGGTAATGTATTCAATGGAAGCTGCATGAGAAATTAAAAGTCTGGTTTTTATTTCTTTCTGACCAGAAAAATAAGAAGTAAGACGATTTTTTAGATTTTTTGCTTTTCCTACATAAATTACAGTGTTTTCTTCATTGCGCCATAAATAAACTCCGCTGGAAGCAGGGGCTTTTAGTGCAGTTTGATGTAATTTTTCTCTGTAATTTTGACTAGTCATTTGGTTACATTTTAACAGAAAAACGGAAAATTCTAAAGACAAAGTTACGGAATACCGATGTTTATACTGTAAAAGACTATTTTAAATATTGTATAATAAGGGTGCGGGGCATTTAATAAATGAATAAGTGTACAATTAGAAAATCTATTTTAATCTCTTTAATTTTGTGTACTGTAATTCCAGCTTTTGCAAAAGATGTTACTCTTGGTGGAAAAGAAGGCTGGCCTGTTTTTCAGTCTGAACAGAATATTACAAAAGGTAAAGGCCGCTTTGGTTATGATTGTATTCAGCTGGCAACAAATAGTTTTGAAGCAGATATAGATACAGATCTTCTTATAGATTTTGAAAATCCGGGATGTCCAATTTCTGCCGGTGAATATCAGGTAGTTTCAAATAATCTTAAACTTTCAAATCAGACTATTCTGGAAAAATCTGCTGGTTTAAGCCGTAATATTGGCGGCATGAATATTATGGGGCTTCCTGGAACTTTCTTTGGTTCAAAAGGAGTGCAGGGGTCTTTCTGTATAGAATTCTGGCTTTGTCCTTCTATTGCAGAAAACGGCGAAGTTATTTTGAACTGGGAATCTTCTAAAAACCAGGGTGGAAAACTTATTTATCAGCTTTTGAATTGTTCTTTCATGAAAGGTCACCTGGAATGGAATCTTACAAACTTTTTCGACGGCTATAGAGAAGAAACTGTAACTTTAACTGGCTCCAGCAAAGCTATTCCAGACAAATGGACACATCATTGTATTTCTTATGACTGTGAAACTGGTATTCTTGAATATATTGTAAACGGTGTTACAGAAGATATTGTATACATCACTTCTAACGGAAAAGAAAACGGTCAGATTTATCTTGTATATTTAGGAGAAGAAGCTGAACTTCAGTTCTGTACAGAATATACAGGAAAAATTGATGATATTCGCATTATGCGCCGTCCTTACTGTCCTCCAGATTATCAGTCTGCTGAAAATGCAGGAAAAATTGGCCGCATGCTATATGCTCCAAAAGGTGGAAAATTTGTAACTCGTCCTATTGTTGTTTCAACAGGTTCCCAGCTTACTCGTCTTGTGGCAGAACAGAATATACCTTCTCAGACAGAGGTCTGCTATTATGTTCGTTCCGGCGACAATTACTTTAACTGGTCAAACAACTATCCTGAATGGAAACCTGTAGTTAGCGGGGAAGAAATTAAAAATGTAAGCGGCATGTACTTTCAGCTGGCTTGCGACATTTATCCAGACGGAAACGGTTCTGTTTCTCCAACTATTACACAAATCAACCTGGAATTTGAAGAATTGCCTCTTCCATCTCCTCCATTTACTGTAAAAGCACAGGCTGGTAACGGTAGTGTTACTTTAAGCTGGAGCTGCTCTGTTGATAATACAACCGGAGGATATTATATTTATTATGGAACAAGACCTGGGGAATATTTGGGACGTTTTGCTGCAGAAGGTAATTCACCAATTAATGTAGGAAATACAACCAGCTATAAAATTACTGGACTTGAAAACGGTAAAATCTATTATTTTGCAATAGCATCATGGTCTGCTTATGATGACAGAATAACAGGACCTTTGTCTAAAGAAGTTTATGCCCGCCCAGCAGCTCGTTTAAAGTAGGAGAAAAGAGAATGCCAGAACAGTTTATTACAAATGTTAATGAAAAAAATCTAATTTTAACAAGAGCACAGGGAGCTGTTATTTCCCGGGATTTTACAACTGCTGCCCGTTTATATAAACAGCTTTTAAGAGACGATCCTTCTAATGTTGATTATTTAAAAGAACTTGGTTCTATTTATGTAAAAAACAATGAAGATGAAAAGGCTATACCATATTACGAACAGATTATTACTTTCTATCCTCACTATATAGAAGCTATGAACAGTCTTGGAGCCATTTTCCGCCGCTTAAAACGCTATGAAGAATCTATTCAGATTTTGCAGCGGGCTTTAGACGAAGGACGCCAGACTGCAACTGTAAACTACAATCTCGGCTTTACCTATAAAGAAATGGGCGATTTTGATGATGCAATTGATGCATTTACTGCCGTTATAAATGAAAATCCTTCTGATGTTCTGGCATACAATCATATGGGATCCATTTATCTTGCAGAAAAACAGTATGATAAAGCTATTGCCTCTTATAGAAAAGGACTTCAGGTAGATCCTAATCATCCTATTTTAAATTACAATCTTGCATGTACATATAATCAGGCAAAAATGCCAAACGATGCAATCCGCTGCTTTGAAAAAACATTGAAAGTAAGGCCGGGTTGGGTAGAAGCAATTAAAGATTATAGTTCAGTATTAATTAACTGTCAGAAAACAAAAGAAGCTTCTGATTTAGTTCAAAAATCTATAAAACTTCATCCAAATGATCCAAAACTTCTTTCTATGCTGGGAAGAATTTATCTGGATCAGTATGATTACGATTCTGCAGAAAAGACTTTTAAACGGGCTCGTAATGTAGATGGAAATGATATTGAAATTTTAAAAGGTCTTGCTGTTGCTTTGGAAAAAGAAGACAGACCAAAAGAAGCATTGGAAGCAGTAAATTCAGCCCTTGCTATTGAACCTGCCAATGAAGATTTAAATAAACAGTACGTTCATACACTTCTTTCTGCAGAATATTACGATGCAGCCCACGACAAAGTACAGGATCTTTATAAAAACAACGGACAAAGAGATCCTCAGGTTCTTGATTTGTACGGACAGTATTATATTTGTACAGAACAGGACCAGAGTGCCCAGGAATTTTATAATCAGATTGAAAAAAATAACAGACAGTATAAAGAACATATTCTTTCTGCCGCAAACCGTTATGATCAGATTGGTCAGACAGAAAAAGCAGTGGAAAAAGCAAAAGAATATGTTTCTAAAAAAGCTGATAATCCTGAAGGCTATAATACACTTGGAAAAATTTATGAAAAAGCCGGCCAGTATAAAGAAGCTGTAGACTCTTATAACAAGAGTAAAGGCTTAATAAAACCAAATATTCTTGCAGATAAAAAGATTTCAAAACTTTCTGCAATGATTGAACCTGAAACAGCAGATGAACAGCCTGTTGCAGCTGCTCCAGTTGAAGTTGTTCAGAATGAAGCTGCAGCTCCTGTTGTAGAAACTGTGGAAGACAAAGCCGATGAGGAATTTGACTTTGGTACAATGGGCGACAATGTTCCAATGGGCGAAGCTCTTTTGGAAAAAGAAGAAGACTTTTTTGACGACATGGATCAGCAGCTGGAAGAAGAATATGCAGAAGAAGTTGATGAAACTCCAGAAGAACCTGAAGTAGAAGAACCTGCACCTTCTTACAAAGATTATGCAAAAGCTCCTGGAGCTCCAATGGATAATCTGGAAGATGAAAATCTTTCTCCATTTGAAGACACATACGAAGAGCCAAAATCTACTGGTGAACAGCTTGTTCCAGATGCAGATTTTGACAAAAAGAAAAATACTCAGACAGATGACGACATTCTTGATTCTATGATAAACAATCCTTCTCCAGATCAACCTGAAATGGCGGAAGAACCAGCTGCTTTTGAAACTGCTGAAGAACCAGAAGATAACATTTTCGATGCATATGGTAATGCCGGAAGCCAGGGTAATGGTTTTGGAAGCGAGCCTGCAAATTCGGGTTTTGGTTCAGATTCAGGAGCTGGTTCTGGAAACGGCGATGGATTTGGTTCTGATTCTCCAGTAAATTCAGGTTTTGATTCTGGCTCTGGGTATGATTCTGGTGCGGGAACTGGCAGTGGCTCTGGTAATGGTTCTGGAATAGAACAGCCACAGTATGAATCTTCTATGAATCAGTTTGCAAATGAAATGCAGAAGCGAATGCAGGATGCTATGATGGATTCTGCCCGCTATGCAATGGATTCAGCACTTAATGCCCAGCGAATGGCCCAGCAGATTGCAGAAGAACAGGAAAAACTTAGAAATAAAGTGGAAAGTATGCCACAGCCTCAGATTCAGGAACCTGTTACTGAAGTTTCAGAACCTGCAGTTGAAAATATGGCGCCTGTATCTGAAATTTCGGAACCTATAACTTCGACTCCAGAAGTTGATGAACCTTCTATTTTTGATGACTTATATGTTGAACCAAATACAGAAGATTCTGAAGAAATTACAACAGAACTTGGTGCAATTAAAAACAGCGACAACATATCTGCAGAACTTGAACCACTTGGTCAGGAAATTTCTATAGAAGATTCCAATGCAACTTTCATGAATACAGATGATGTGCTGCAGGAAATAAATGGTGAAACTGAATCAGAACAGATTGAAGAAAGTATTCCAGTCAGTGTAGAAGAAAAGGCAACAGAAATGCTTAATGGTATTACAAAAATTCTTGAGGATGATGATATGGCACAACTTAATTCTTCTGAAGTAGAACTGTTCAAAAAATTCCTTACTTTCAGAGAGTTCCTGCCAGAAGAAGAAAAAGAAAAATTCGATTCTGGAAAAATCCGCATGCTGGCAGAATATATTATTGCTAAAATGTCTGGAAAACCAGGTCTTTTAAAGACTGCTCAATCATTAATTAAATCTGGAATTTTAGGTGAAGAATACGAAACTTTCGCAGAAGAAGTTGAAAATATGGAATTGAATAACGACCTTATTAAAAAGGTTCTCCATATTATGATTTCCCTTTCTGCAGAACTTGAAGATAAAGGACTTACCCAGTCTCTTACAAATTGTGCAGAATCAGTTCTGGAAAGAATAGAACTGGAAGAAGGAAAATCAGAAATATTTTGCTAATCTAATCTGATAATTCTTGAATGAGTGATTACTTCATTACCAGTCTGGGTAATAAGTACATCATTCTCTAAGCGAGTGCCACCAATTTTTGGATCATAAAGGCCTGGCTCAAGAGTCACAATCATTCCTGGAACAAAGTGAAGTGCAGGATCCATTTTTGTACTTACTCTAGGATATTCGTGAATTTCTAAGCCAATGCCGTGTCCCAAAGTGTGTGGCATTTTTCTTTTTGCAGTGGCAAATACAGAATCAGCTTTTTTTGCAGCTTCTACCAGAGTATGTTCTGGAGTATAAAGTTTAAGACATTCGTTGTAGGCTTTTTCTACCAGAGCAAGCTGTTTTTCCTGTTCTTCTGTAAGTGGACCTTTTGCAACTGTTACTGTTGTGTCGCTGGTATAACCGTTATAAACTACACCAAAGTCCAGAATAGAAAGTCCTGTATCCGGCCATTTAGCATTTGTATAATTTGGGAAAGCATGAATTGCAAAACTTCTTTCAGGTCCTGCAGCAAGAGTGTCAAAACCTGTACGCTGGCAGCCATGAATACGGCATTCCCGTTCTATAAGCAATGCTACATCCATTTCTGTTTCAATTTTCCCAGCTTTTATTTCTGCTTCAATTTTATCAATAATCAAATCACCAATGCGGGCTGCTTCTTTTGTACATTCAATTTCGTATTCATCTTTTGCCAGGCGGCAGTCAGTTGTAAATTTATGGCAGCCGTCTTCTTTACAGCGGCAGTCATAATTATTTAATGCATCTATATATTTAAGATATTCCAGATATGGCAAATATGGAGGAAGTTCAACTTTGCTGTTTATTCCGTGAACATAACCAATATTTAAAATGGCTTTTGTAGCTTCAATGGAATTGTTTTTATAACGGGTAAAAGGAATCAATTTGTCTGCAAAACTGTTTAATTTAGCAAGGTTTTCGTCCCAAGGAGAAAGAATAGAAAATCCATCAGAAAAAATAACAAGAACAGCATCATTACTGTGTCCTGTGTAATATGCTACTGCTGGATCTCTGTGTTCTTCACTGTCTACAAAAACAACGGCACAAACACCATTTTCTTCCATATAGCTGCCAAGTTTTGCTCTTCTGGCAGCATAAATTTTTTTCAAATCATCTTTTGTATATTCTTTCATTTTGAACATCTCTATCTTTTAAATTTTCTAACAATTACAGAAATAAGTTCATCTTTTGTAATAACCAATAAACCAACTCCCACAATGCCAAATACAAGGGCGCTTACCATAACAGGAACTCCGTAACCAATAAGGCGGCCATAATCTGCAAATACGCTGTTTAAGGCTTTGTGAACAAAATATGTTGGAATAACTGCAATTACAGAGAAAATAGAAATTCTTAAAACATAGGAAATCAGATTTTTAACAAGGTAGCCAATCTGGAAAGTGTTCATTTTTTTCATAAAAATAAAAAGGAAAACTGTGTTTGCCACGCTTCCTAAAGTAAGAGCAAGGGCAATTCCATTTCCGCTCATTGGTCTAGAAAGGGCAAGTACAAGAATAATATTACAGCCACAGTTTATTAAACCGGCAATTGCAGGCAATTTAGAATTTCCCTGAGCGTAGAATGCAGGCGAAATAATTCTGTTTAAAGCGATGAACAAAAGTCCCACAATGTGGTAGCGGAAAACCCCAAGAGTAAGGGCAACAGAATTATCATCAAAACTGTTAGATTTATAAATGAGGGAAATAATTTCTTTGCCAGTTACAAGAGAAAAAGCTGTTACTGGAATAGAAATTAAAGTCATAATCTTTACTGCCTGAGCCAGCATCTGATTGTAGTCATCCCACTGTTTTTTACTTGCAAGACCACTTAAATCTGGAAGAATTACAGTTCCAATTGAAACTGCAAAAATACCAAGAATAAGTTCCTGCAGACGAAGACTGTAAGACAAACTGGAAGCAATACCGTCACCAAGATTATTTGCAAAAGAAGTGGAAATCAAATCGTTAATCTGGTAAGCCGCAATACCAACAATAGTAGGTCCAATTAAAGCCATAACTCTGCGGGTTCCTGGGTTAGAAAAAGTTTTCTTGAGTGAAGTAAAACAGATTTTCCAGCCGGTTTTGCGTACAAATGGCCATTGGAAACCAGCCTGAACACAACCACCAACTATAACACCAATAGACATGGCTCTGGCAGGGTTTGCTGTATATGGAGAAAGAAAGTAAGTTGCAAGAATTACAATTCCATTAAAAAATACTGGTGTAAATCCAGATGGAGCAAAAATCTTGTGACCGTTTAAAATTCCCTGGAACAATGCTGCAATAGAAATAACAATCAGGTAAGGGAACATTATTCTTGTAAGAATAGAAACTTCCTGTCTTTTTAAAATCCAGGCCTGCATTTGCATTGCATAATCTGCGGCTGTTGGGTCTGTTGGTTTGTTACAGAAAATAAGGGAAATAAAAGGGCTTGCAATAATTCCTATAAGAACAACACAAACTGTAAGGAAACTTACCAGTGTAAATGTGGCTTTAAGAAATTCCTGGGTGTTATTTCGGCTTTCTTCATCGTCACCTTTTGAAAGGTAGTCTTTAAAAGTTGGAATAAAAGCGGCAGAAACTGCATTTTCAGCAAAAATTCGTCTAAAAAGATTTGGTAACTGGAAGGCTGTTGTAAATGCATCTGCATACATGCTGGTTCCAAGAAAAGAAGCTTTTGTACTTTCTCTAATAAGCCCCATAATTCTGGAAGCAAGGGTCATAAGGGAAAGAACAATTCCCGATTTTACAATTGATTTTTCTTTTTTACTCATACTTATAAAATATCTAAGTTGAGAAATTTTATCAATTGATTTACAATATTATATCCGTTTTTGGGGGAAACATTTCATGAGCAGTAATCAGGGTGTATTCGCTAAGGTTGGAAAAACCAGAATTATTCCTCTAGGTTTTAAAATCCTTCTTATTTTTATTTCACTTATTTTGCTGTCTAATTTTGCTACAAATGTTATTTCTATTCAGTTGTCGCAAAAGCAGATAATCAGTCTGAATAACGACATTATGGTTGATCAGCTGAAAGAAATTTTCAACAATGCTTCAAATCAGTATCAGATTTATACTTATTCAAAAAATCGTTATGAATCTATGACTGCTCTTCAAAAAGTTGCAAAATCCAGCTTTAAAAATCCTCATAGTGTAGCAGCCGGCATTACTCCAAAAGGTCTTGTTGGTTTTATGGTAAGCAATACAGACGGATTTTTGTGGAACAGTTTCGAAGATTCTGCTGCACTTGAAGAAATGAATTCAAGAAGAGAGCAGGGAATTACAGAAGGTTCCATTCGTTTTAAAGATTACACTGGTGAATATTTTGGTATTTATAAATATCAGGCAGATTGGGATTTTTACCTGATTCGTGCTGAACAGGAAGCAGATCTTTCTAAAAATTCCAGAAGAGTATATTTGTATACAACATTAATCATTCTTTTACTCACAATCATCTTTGTTGTAGTAGGTTCCATTGTTGTAAACAGAGAGTTTAGAACTGTAAAACAGATTACAAATGACTTGTATGCCATGCAGCGCAGTAAACAGCTGGATTTAATTGACCTTTCACAGGCTCCAAATGATGATATTACTTATCTTGCAGCTTCATTCAACTCTTTATCATCTTCTGTAAACAACCTTTTGGGAACTTTCCAGAAGTTTGTTTCTAAAGACGTAGTTCATAAAGCTTATACAGACCAGCGCATTGCATTGGAAGGAAGCCAGAAAGAACTTACAATGCTCTTTTCAGATATTAAATCTTTTACATATAGAACAGAAACTTTAGGAAACGATATTATTGACGTTCTTAATGTTCACTACAACAGAGTTATTCACAATGTTCACGAAAACAGTGGTGTAGTTGGTTCCATTATTGGAGATGCCATTCTTGCAATTTATGGTACTTTAGATTCCACTATGACAAAATCATATAACGCCATTAGAGCTGCCTGGGATATTACCAGAGCAACAGCAGATCTTCGTCAGACTATGATTGAACGACGCAGCGAAATTGAAAAAAGACGCCAGCTTACAGATTCGGAAGACAGAGTTTTCCAGGCTGTTTTGCTTGATGTTGGTGTTGGTATAGATGGTGGTAATGTATTCTACGGAAATATTGGTTCCAGCGAACATATGGCAAATACTGTAATTGGTGATAATGTAAACTCTGCATCCCGCCTGGAAGGTCTTACCCGCGTATATCATTTGCCGGTTATTGTTTCAGAATATGTTAAAGACGAAGTTGAAAAAGAAAGCGGCAGATACAAATTCTATGAAATAGATATGGTTCAGGTAAAGGGAAAAACAGAAGGTAAAAAAATCTATTTCCCATTTGATACTATGGAAATGGATATGAGCATTATGCCAAAATACGATATTTTTGAAGAAGGTCTTGCTGCATATTATACAGGGGACTGGAAAACTGCCAGAAAGTGTTTTAAAGACTGCGAACTGGAAGTTTCGGAAGTATTCCTGGAAAGAATGGGACTTAAAGCAGCACCAGAAGATTGGAGTGGTATATGGACAATGACATCAAAATAGAAGAAAAACAGATTACTCCAGCCCAGAGACATAAAGACGTTCTTTTGTTCTTAAATAAAGAACTGGACAGCCTGCAGATGAATGCCGGCAGTGGAAATACTTATAATCTTGAACATGAATACGCAAAAACAAGAAAAAATCGTTCACCATTTGTTCCTCTTGTTATTATAGGATGTTTCCTTATTACTTTGGGAATTGCATGGTTTTTAAGTTATAGAATTACAAAACAGAATCAGTCAGTAGAAGTAAATCTTGAAGAATTTGATTCTTTGAATTTAAAAACTTTACTGGACAGCGTTACAAAAGTTCAGGATAAATACGACAATGCTGTTAAAAAAAGAGATCAGACTGTGTCTCAAATGGAATCTGAACTTAAACAGCTGGAAAACAAAAAGGAAGATGAATTGTTTGTCCTTGCTTCTCTTTCTAAAGTAGATGGAGTTTCTGCAGCAAAGCGTCAGGCAATTATTGATGAATATGAAACAAAAGTTGCTGCTGTGCGTGCCCAATACGAAGAAAAAATTGCAGAACTGGAAGTGGAAATTCAAGACTATAAAACAGAACTTGCAACTTACGACTCTTCTAAAGTTGAATCTGCAAAAGCTTTGGAACAGGCAGTATCTAGTGAACGCTCTGTACAGGAACTGGAAAAAAAGCGCCTGGTAGAAACTTATGAAAACCGCATTGCCCAATTGGAAGCAGATGTAGAAGCCTTTACTTCTGATAAAAGTGTTCGTTCTGCAGTAGAGCAGGTAACTAAAAAATATTCCGGCGAAATTGAAAAACTGGACCCTGTTGTAAAAGATGAACAGGCAAAAGCTATTGTAAACGATTACAGATACAAAATTACAAAAACTTATGATGCTGTAAATTATCAGGAAATGTGGCAGGAAGATGAAGCCCTTTCAGCTAATTTACAGCAGTATCAGGATTTGTATACAAAATATAAATATCTTAGAAAATTTGTTGCTTCTGTGCCACAGAAAAACAGTATTCCGGGGCTTGTTAATACAACAAACAAACTTGTAGACGAAATGAGCGAAACTTATATTTCTTCTATTGAAGTATTGCAGAATCAGAAAAATGAATTGCTGGCCCAGATAGAAGCCCTTAATTTACAGATGGAAGAATTGGAACTTCAGCATCAGGAAGAAATTGCTGCCATGTTAAATAAAAACGAACTGGAACGAGGTGCCTTGGAACAGTATTATGCAAGAGTTAATTACAATTATAAAGACTGTATTAATCAGCTTGTAAACACTGCAGACCAGTCGGGAGTTGTTGTTTATGCAACTTCTAAAGATTCCGTAGTTGTTTTTGTAGTTCCTCGTTACAGATATCTTATAACTCCAGCAGGAACTCTTGTGGAAATTGAAGGTGTACATAAAGTTTCAGGCCGACTTATTCCTTATGGCGATGACGGTTTTTATAAATTTGTTTCTGATGTAGACGAAAACGGAAACGAAGTTGATTATAATCTTAGAGACATAACACCTGGTTCTTTTGTAAAATTTGTTTCAGTTGAATAATTGCTTTAATACCATTAAACTGTAATTTATGGAAAATAATGCAGAAATGGTACCTGTAAGAATTGGTATTGATGTTGGCTCTACAACTGTAAAAGTTGCAATTCTCAGTGATGATGATAAATTGATTTATGGTGACTATCAGCGCCATAGAGCAGATATTAGAAGCACAATTATTAATGTTGTAAACAAAGCTCTTGATTTTCTTCAGCAGCAGTATCCTGCAAAAGAGCAGCAGACTGTAACTGTTAAGGTTACTGGTTCTGGTGGTCTTTCAGTTTCTCAGTGGTTGAACATTCCTTTTATTCAGGAAGTTATTGCTGCTACAACTTCAGTCAAAAAACTTATTCCTCAAACAGATGTTGTAATTGAACTTGGTGGTGAAGATGCCAAGATTACATATTTTAAAGGCGGTGTTGAACAGCGCATGAATGGTACTTGTGCCGGTGGTACAGGTGCTTTTATTGATCAGATGGCGGCTCTTTTGGAAACAGATGCTTCTGGTCTTAATGAACTGGCAAAAGGCGCACAGCAGATTTATTCTATTGCGGCTCGTTGTGGTGTATTTGCCAAAACTGATATTCAGCCTTTAATTAACGAAGGTGCTCGTCGTGAAGATATTGCTGCTTCTATTTTCCAGGCAGTTGTATCTCAGACAATTTCTGGTCTTGCATGTGGAAAACCTATTCGTGGAAATGTAGCTTTCCTTGGTGGTCCATTGCACTTTTTGGATCAGCTCCGTTATAGATTTATTGAAACCCTCCATTTAAAAGATGATGAAATTATTGTTCCAGAAGATTCCCAGCTTTTTGTTGCCAGCGGATGTGCTTTTGGTGCAGAACGTAAATTTGAAAACGGTGAATATAAATTCCCAACAATTAAAGAATTCCGCGACAGTCTTTCAAATCTTGTAGGTGCAGAATTAAGCGAAGTTCAGCGTCTGGAACCATTGTTTAAAAATCAGGCTGAATTAGATGAATTTGAAGTTCGCCATTCAGAACAGAAAGCAAAACGCGGTGACTTAAATAAAACACACGGTCCAGTTTTCTTAGGTTTAGACTCTGGTTCTACAACAACAAAAGCCTGTCTTATAGATAAAGACGGCCGCATTATCTGGGATTTCTATGCTCACAATCAGGGAAATCCTGTGGAACTGGCAGTAAAAGTTTTAAAAGATTTGTATAAAATTTTACCAGATGATGTATATATTGCCCGTTCAGTTTCTACTGGTTATGGTGAAGCTTTGTTCCAGGCTGCTCTTGGAGTAGATTCTGGCGAAGTTGAAACAATTACTCATTTCCGTGCTGCAAACTTCTTTGTCCCTGGTGTAGAATTCCTTTTGGATATTGGCGGCCAGGATATGAAATGTCTGCGCATGAAAGACGGTGCAATTGTTTCTATTCAGCTTAATGAAGCCTGTTCTTCTGGCTGTGGTTCTTTCTTAGACAACTTTGCAAATACAATGGGTATGGATGTAAAAGAGTTTGGTAAAATCGCTCTTATGGCTCAAAAACCTGTTGATTTAGGAAGCCGCTGTACTGTATTCATGAATTCTCGTGTAAAACAGGCTCAGAAAGAAGGTGCTTCCGTAGCCGATATTGCTGCAGGTTTGTCTTACTCTGTAATTAAAAATGCTTTGTTCAAAGTAATTAAACTCCGCAAAGCTTCTGATATTGGTGAAAAAGTAGTTGTACAGGGTGGTACATTCTTTAATGATGCCATTCTTCGTGCTTTTGAAAAAATTGGCGGTGTAAATGTATATCGTCCAGATGTAGCTGGTCTTATGGGTGCTTATGGTTCTGCCCTTGTTGCCCTTGATCAGTGGATTGATTTAATGGAACCAAAACCAGGAGAGCCAGAAGGTACAGTTCACGATGTTCGTTCAAACATTGCAACTTTAGATGAACTGGAAAAATTCCATGTAGACCTGGAGCTTAAACGCTGCGGTAAATGTCAGAATAACTGTCTTCTTACTATTAATACTTTTGCTACTGGTGGTGAAAAACGCACTTTCATTACAGGTAACCGTTGTGAAAAAGGTGCCGAATTAGAAGGAAATGTAATAGATGCCAGCAACAAAAAGAATACAGGTCTTGATGATGATGAAGATGTAGGACCACTTCCAAATCTTTTTGACTGGAAATATAAACGCTTGTTTAATTATGTTCCTCGTCGTCCAGAAGAAGCTCCTATGGGTGATGTTGGTATTCCTCGTGTATTGAATATGTACGAAAACTATCCATTGTGGTTCACTTTCTTTAATGAACTTGGTTTCCGTGTATTGTTAAGCCAGCGTTCTTCCCGTACTGTTTACGAAAAAGGATTGGAAACAATTCCATCTGAATCAGTTTGTTATCCTGGAAAAATCAGTCATGGTCATGTAGAAAGTCTTATTCAGCGTGGCATAAAATTCATTTTCTATCCTTGTGCTCCTTACGAAAAACAGGAAGATCCAGGAGCAGGAAATCACTATAACTGTCCAATTGTAACAAGTTATCCAGAAGTTCTTAGAAACAATGTAGATGCATTAAGACAGGATTCTTCTATTACTTACATGGATCCTTTCCTCCCAATTTATGACAAGCCTCGTTTGGCTCAGAGATTGTGTGAAGAACTTCTTCCAAAATTCCCTAAGCTTACTAAAAAACAGATTTTCGATGCTGTTGATAAAGCATGGGCAGAACAGGAAAAATTTAAGGAAGATGTAAGAAAAGCCGGAGAAGAAGCTCTGGAAGAAATTATTACAAAAGGTGGCAGCGGTATTGTTCTTGCAGGCCGTCCATATCACCTGGATCCAGAAATTAACCACGGTATTCCAGAAATGATTAATGGCCTTGGACTTGCAGTATTTACAGAAGACAGCATTGCTCATCTTGGAAATATTGAACGCCCGCTTCGCATTATTGATCAGTGGGTATATCATAACCGACTTTATCGTGCAGCTCAGTTTGTTTCAGAAATGGCTAATCTGGAACTGGTACAGCTTACTTCTTTTGGTTGTGGTCTTGATGCAGTTACAGCAGATCAGGTAGATGAAATTCTTCGTGCCAAGAGCCGCATGTATACTCTTATTAAAATTGATGAAGGTTCTAACCTTGGTGCAGTTCGTATTCGTATTCGTTCTCTTATTGCAGCTGTAAAAGAACGCCGCAGAAATAAGAGAAAGATTGTAAAATATTCCTCTGCATATCATCGTGTAATTTTTACAGAAGAAATGAAAAAAGATTACACAATTATTGGACCACAGATGTCTCCAATCCACTTTAGACTTTTACAGAAAGCCTTTAGAAGCGGTGGCTATAATTTTGTTGTTCTTGATGCAGTAGATCCAAAAGCTATAGAAGCAGGTCTTAAATATGTTAATAATGATGCCTGCTATCCGTCTTTGCTGGTTGCTGGTCAAATGATTAGTGCCCTTGAAAGTGGAAAATATGATCTTGATAAAGTTGCTTTAATCATTACTCAGACTGGTGGTGGTTGTCGTGCAACAAACTATATCGGCTTTATTCGTCGTGCGTTAAATGATGCAGGTTGGGGACAGATTCCAGTACTTTCTTTAAGTGCTCAAGGTTTTGAAAAAAATCCTGGTTTTAAACTTACTCCTAAACTTGTTATGAATCTTGCACAAGCTCTGGTTGTAGGTGATGTTTTAATGCGTGTTCTTTACCGTGTTAGACCATATGAAGCTGTTCCTGGCAGTGCAAATCAACTTTACGAAAAATGGAATGCTGTTGCAGAAGATTTATTTGCAAAAGGTATAAAAATTTCTCAGTACAACAAACTTATGAAAGATATCATCCGTGATTTTGATAATCTTCCATTAAAACCTATTAAAAAACCAAGAGTAGGTGTTGTTGGTGAAATTCTTGTTAAATTCCATCCAACTGCAAACAATCAGATTGTAGAAACAATAGAAAAAGAAGGTGCAGAATGTGTTATGCCAGATCTTCTCGATTTCTTCTTCTACACATTTGCAACTGGTATTTTCCGTCACAAACAGCTGGCATTTGATGCTAAAACAGAAAGAAATGCCCGTCTTTTAGTTTGGGGTCTGGAACTTTTCCGTGGCAAAATGAAAAAATATCTTCGTAAGAGCCGTCGTTTTGAAGCACCAAATCACATTTACAAAATGATGAAAGGTGTAAATGATATTGTTCAGCTTGGTAACATTACTGGCGAAGGATGGTTTTTAACAGCAGAGATGGTTGAACTTATTCATGAAGGTGCTCCAAGTATTGCTTGTGTTCAGCCATTTGCTTGTCTTCCAAACCATGTAACTGGTAAAGGAATGATTAAGGAATTAAGAAGAAGATTCCCAGAAGCAAATATTAGTGCTATTGATTACGATCCTGGTAGTTCAGAAGTTAATCAGTTGAACAGACTTAAATTACTGCTTTCAAATGCACCTGTTGGTAAGCATCCTGATGAAGTAAAAGACGGTTATGTTCGTGCTGCAGATGGTTCTCTTGTAAAAGCAGAAATCAGACTTGCAGAAGGTGCTACAGATACAGATCCTGCCCAGCACTAAAGAAAGGGTTGTGGAAAGTGGGAGGAAATGCAGCGTGAAAAAAATATTTTTACATTTATGTTTAGTTTTATTTTTCTCAGTTTTTTGTTATGCAGAATATAATTCCCGTGGGGTACCAGATTCTGCAGACATTAGAAAAGGATTAGTAGAAGCCTGGTTCGAAGCTCCTGTAGAAGAACTTAGAGATAAAATTCCAGAAATCCGGTCAAATGCAGCAGGTCAGAAGTTCCGTGTTTATATGGAAGAAGAAGACAGTTATTACTGTGTTTATGTTGCCCCTGGAAAATCAATGGATGTAAATATTTTTTCAGAAGGCAGTCTGGTAAAAGAACAGCAGATTGTTTACCCTGGAAATCTTCCCGGAACATGGGTTTTAATTAAAGATAAAAATACAAACAAACCTTTAAGAATCAGATATTTATTCACAGGCGACAGCGATGTTTTTGTTCAGTTTACTCCTAACGGAAAAGTTGCTCTTGCAGATTTAGTAATTTTTGGTGAATATGCTGCAAAAGGTGTTTCAACTGGTGTTCCTTTTTCTCAGTTCTATTCTGCCAGTTTAGATGATGTAATGCTGTTTACTAAAAAAAGCCTGCCATGGAATTATGTTCTTACAGATTCAACATACTATCATGGTGTTCATTTTATGACAGAGGCTATTAAGAGTAAGCTTCCATCTGTTGTTATGACAGATGATGCTATGTATGATGAAGATGATTTTGTTGTTTCCATTACAAGTGGCGCACCATTATATATTGATGAAGAAGAAAATAGTAATAAACGTTTCCTTTCTTCTGCCGGTTTTGCAAAATGGATTGCAGACGGTCTTGTGCGTCCTGTTACTGGTGGTAGCTTAAAACGTTCTCCATTAATTGTTCCAACAGTTTCTGTAAAAGATATTGGTGTACAGGGAGTTCGCTCTCAAAAATACAGTCTTTATTTTACTTTGGATTGGGTTCGTAATATTTCTTCGGCAGTTGTTTCTGTATATGCAGGTAAAAATTATATTTATCCTGCTTCTGGTGTAGATGTAACAATCAGTCCTTTTGCTTCTTCATTAAAAGAAGGCAATGGAACTGTAAACACAGTAAGTTACATTCCAGACACAGGTTACAGAACTTCTATTTTACGTTCACTTTTGTATGTTCTTGCTGCCACAGAGCCAGATACTTTTTATTTAGGTGCTGTGCGTGAAACAGACAGAACTATCACTCCTGAATTAAAATCTTTCAGCAAATGTGTTGTTTTCTTCCCTTATTTTAAGAGTGACAATACTTTTGACTGCAAATGTTTCATAGACGGACGAATGCTTTCTTTAGGTGATTTCTGCTTAAATTATCCGGAAGATTATGTATATCTTACAAGAATGCGTTCTTCAGAAAACTTTATATTGTATTAAATTTTGTATTAGACTTATGAAAAACAAATTAATTTTATTTTTTATGCTGATTTGTGGTTCTGTTTTTGCACAGACAAGTCAGCGTGCTGCAGACGAAGCTCTTGTTTCAAAAATAATGGAAGCTAAACAGTTGCTTGATGAAAATCCTTATTCTTCAACTGCAGGGTTCAATGTTTTTAATATTCTTGATCCTTTAGAAGAGCAGGTAAAAAAATCAAAGGTAAAAAATCTTTCAGATTCTTACTATGCAACTCTTATGCATGTAGCAGCCCTTATGGGAAACACAAATGATATAGACTCTTATTTTGAACATATAGATAAACCCGATGAAACTGCAGTTTATCTGGAATGTCTTTATTTTGTGGGCAATAATAACTATAAAGACTGCGAACAGTTTATGGCTCAGTATCTTTATAAAAATGGCAAACGCTACTTTGAAAACAAAGAACTTGCTTTGCTTTATGCTCAGGTTCTGGCAAAACAGAAAAAATACGAAGCTTCCAGTCAGGCTTATGAAAAAATCGGTTTAGATAATCTGGATGCCCAGCAAACAATGAACCTTGCCAAAGTTTATTACAATCAGCAAAAATATAATGAAGCCATTCAGCTGCTCCAGAATACAAAATATGCAGCCAGCGATTATATGCTGGGACTTTGTTATTTAAGTACAAGTAAATGGAAAGAAGCAAATTCGTCATTCAACAGTTATTTAAATAAAAATAATTCCAAAGCTCCATACTATGAACTTTCCCATTTTTATATGGCTTACTCAACTTATAAACTGGGCAATTACAAAGAAAGCTATACCAATTTTTCTGACTTTGCAGATTCTACTTCTGAACTTGCATTGGCACGTCAGGCATATGAACTGGCAGCAAAATCGGCAGTGCTTTTTTCAGATTATACAAAAGCTGCAAAACAGGCAGAAAAATTAATTCAAATCAGTTTTAAAGAAGATGATATTCACAATGCAGTTTTATTCTGCGCAGAAATCTATACAGAATGTAAAAATTACGATAAAGCAATTTCAACACTGAATCCTTATCTTAATGAACATTCAGATTTTGGTGCCACATGTCAGTTTACTTTGGCACAGATTTATGAAAAAAGCGGGGCTTACTTAAAAGCAGATTCAGTATATCAGCAGATTATGACAGTTTTCGATGATAAAGATATTGCAGAAGAAGCCGCTTACAAAGACAGCGAAATTTTCTATATTCAGAATGATTATTCTACAGCTGGAAAAAAATATACAACTTATATCACAAAGTATCCTAGAGGAAAATATATAGAAGCTGCGTATTACTTTGGTGGAGAATGTTACCTTCGCTGCAAAGAATATAATCTTTCTATAATGAACAGCAAAAATCTTGTTACAAAGTATCCTTCCAGTGTTTATATGTACGGAGCAAATAAAAATTTGTTCCAGGCTTACTACGAAAGTGGAGATTACAGCCAGGCTCAGAAAACTGCAAAAATATTAATGAACAGCTATAATGCTCAGGCAGTACAGGATGGAATTCCTTATCAGCTTAAAGTATTAAACAGCATTGTTGAAGGAAATAAAAAAGAAGTTGCAGAAAAACAGGCCGAAATTGAAAGATATGGTGGACTTGAAACTAAAGCCGGCAGATTAGCTGGTTTTGAACTGTTTATCTTGTATGCAGCAGAAGGCAGTTCGGAACAGGCTCTTGCTCTTGCTAAAAGACTGCAGACTCTTGCAGATACAAAGTCTTCTGAAGAAAGTTATGGTTTAGGTCAGATTACTGAATACATGGCAGATAACAGCACCAGCGAAAAACAGCCTGGACTGTATATTAAAGCTGCCGAATATTATAGAAGTAGTGGTAAAGACAATGGAAATGGAGCCAGTGTTCTTTATAAAGCGGTCAGTGCCTTTTTGGAATTACAGCAGCCAGGTGATGCAAAAGAAACTGCAAAAACTCTGAAAAAGTTGTATCCGGAAAGTCGTCAGGCAAAAAGTGTTGACGCATTGTTTTAATAGGATGAAATATGATGAACAGATATAAATCATTTATAATAACCCTCGCACTTTCAGCTGTGTGTCCTCTGGTTTTTGGTCAGTCAGAAAAGATTGAGCTGCCTGATGTTACCACAATTGTTGAAGGCGAAAATCAGACTTTAAGACTTCCTGCTCCAGACTTAGAACTGGCGGCACCTTTACCTGTAAAATCTGGCAGCATAGTACCAGAACTTCCTCCACTGCCACCAGTAGAAGAAGTGAAACCTGTAGAAGAAGTTGTACAGCATGGTTCTGGTGCAAAAGTTACTGGTACAGTAGGAGGCGGATATCCTCCATCTTTTATAGGTCAGTTCGAAGTAAAAAATAACAGTGAAACAGATCCTTATTCAATTGAGTTTATTCATGATTCAGTAGCCGGAATGGCAGGACTTCCTTTAACCGACGGATATAATTCTATTAATACAGGTATTCTTTTTTACAAAGCATTTGCCTTGTCTTACGGAAATCTTGAATTAAATGGAAATTATACTTCCAATACAAATGGTTTTCAGACAAAAGTAGACGATTTAAGTGCATTAAATCAGAACTCTGTAGATATTGGTGTTGATTATAAATTAAAATTTACTCGTGGTTCAGAATTATTTGCTAACTTGAATGGAAATTTCTACAACCGTTATTCAGATATAACTGATTCCTCTATAGAAAAAAGCTGGCAGACAGAATCACAGACACTTTCAGTTTCACCAACAATCGGTTATAAAACAAGTTTTTTGGATGATACTCTTGGTTTAAGTGCCTATGGAACTTATAACATGGACATGGATTTAGTAGGAAATCTTGTTGATGAAAGCAGTATTTATACTTCTGGAAAAGTTTTGAACCGTGGTCAGCTTTGTGCCGATGTAAACTGGAAAAATGATTATGTTTATATAGCTGGTAATGCAGGTTTAGTTTTTGGCGACCATCAGAATGGTAATAAAGTGATTGTTCCATTCAGTACAAAAGCAGTTTTTAGTGTGCCTGTAAAAGAGTCTAATTCCATTGGTTTTCTTGTAGAAGGCGGATTAAAAACCAGTAAAAATGATATAGCCGTTCTTGAAAAACAGTATAAATATTCAGCTTTTGACTGTATTCCAGAAGAAACAAGTGACTGGTATGGTTTAGTTGAAAGTAAAGTTTTAATAGACAATAAGTTTTATTTAACAGCCGGATTAGATTATAAAAATACAACCTTCGATAATGGAATCTGGGTGCCAGACTATGAAGGTTTAAAAGATTATGGTGTTTATAAATATAAGCAGCAGGACCGTTCTTCGCTTTCTGGAAATGTATCTGTTGATTTTAATTATAAATTGTTTAAAATTACAGGAAAATTTACAGTAAATCTTTTTGATCTGGAACCTTTGCAAAACCGCTGGGAATATTATGCAAAAGCGGAATACGATTCAGTTACAAAGTGGAAAGCTTTTGTAGAAGTGCAGGGTGCATTAGACTCTCAGGATTTATGGCCTGTTGTTAATACTGAAGTTACATTAAGATTGTCTCCTCAATCAAATGATTCACTTCAGATTTCTCTTCTTGCAAAGGATTTGTTTAAACTTGTTACAGGTTCTTCAAGAGATTATGCTGGTGGTTACATTTGTGACAGTGGCAGCATTAGTTTGTTATTAAAATTTACATTATAAATTGGTGGGTGAATAAAAATGATGGAAACATTAAAAGCCGGTGGAATCTTAATGATTCCAATTATTCTTTGTGGAGTAATTGCTACATATATTATTATTGAACGTTGTATTTACTTCTTTAATATTAAAAAAAGAGATTTTAAATTAAGAAATTCTCTTGTCAGTACCCTTGCTGTTCATGATTATGAAGAAGTTGTTTCTGCATGTGTAGAAGCAGGAACTCCAATGGCTCAGGTACTTAAAAAGGCAATAGACTGCCGTCATTATGAAGAAAGAGACCTTCGTGATACAGTTGAAGCTGAAATGGATTTGGTTATTCCAAAGTTTGAACATCTTCTTACTCCTCTTGGAACAATTGCAAATATTTCTACTTTGTTAGGACTTTTGGGTACTGTAACTGGTAACATCAAAGCTTTTGGTGTACTTGGTGGTGGTGCTTCTATGGGTGACCCTGCTTTATTGGCTGGTTCTATTGCAGAAGCTCTTGTTACTACAGTAGCAGGGTTGTGTGTTGCTATTCCTTCTGTAATTTTCCATAACTATTTTGTTTCTCGTGTTAATAAACGAATTGTTGAAATGGAAGCTGTTGTAACTTCTGTTGTATTAAGACTTTCTGGACGTGTAAGATAATGAGAATTAAAGCTAGAAGAAACGGCATTCAACCAAATGTTGATATGACCCCAATGATTGATATTGTATTTCAGTTGATTCTCTTCTTTTTAGTTTCTACCACATTTGCGGTTGTTCCAGGAATTAAACTTAATCTTCCAACAAGTACAACTGCCGAAGGAACTTCTGTAAAAGGTATTACCATTTATGCCCAGGAAGATGGTTCTTTATATTTTAATGATGAACCTGCTTCTTTAGACACACTTGGACTTTTTTTAAGTGCCTACGATACAGGTGATATAGACAAAAAAGAATTTCCTGTAACTTTAAATGCAGATTCAGAAGTTACAAATGGAACTGTAGTACATCTTTTTGATATTATTCGTGAAAACGGCTACAGTGTCATAAATTTAAGGACTGCTACCGAAGAATGATTCGCCTCCCTGTTTTTGGAAAAGATAGTCTTCCTCATGCTTCAAGCCGAGTGCTCAGTTTAGGTGCAACTTCTGTGCTTTGGATTATTTTTTTAGTGTGTGCCATTTATCTGGGACCTGCTAAAGAACCAAAGGTAAAGTACGAAGTAGTGCAGCTTGTATTGAGCCCAGAAGATCATTATGTTCCAAATATTACACAGGAAATGATAGATGAAGTTGGTGGAAAAATGGGCGGACAAAATGAACCTGTAGAAGAAATTGCTGAACCGCAGCCTGCTCCTGCAGAAAGTATTCCAGTTCCTGTGGAAACTCCTGCTCCAGTGCAAACACAAAGCCAGCCAAAGCCAGCTGTTCAAAAGCAGCCAAGCCCTGTGCCAGCTACAACAAAACCGGCTCCTGTTCCAGACACTTCGGTAAAACCTTCAAATACAAGTGCTTCAAGTTCACAAAGTTATACTCAAACATATGCAACTTCTGTGGAAGATGCAATGAAACAGCAGCAGACAACTGTAAAAAAAGATTACAGCACTGAGGATTGCGACAGAATGTTTGGAGATTCTTCTTCTATACAAACCAGTACAACTCAAACAAATAAAGTAACAACTTCAAATAATTATTCCGGTTCTGCTGCAACTGGTAGTTCAGTTCAAAATGCATCTGTGCCTAGCAGTAGTTCTTCTAATAGCACAAGTCAAAGTCAGACGGCGTCTGCAAGTACAACAAGCGCATTAAACCAGATGGCGGCAGCAAATGGTTCTCAGACAGTACAAGACAGAGGGACAGAAACAAAAACAATGATTTCAACTTCCAGAGACGGAGCTGGAAAAACTCAGGTAGAAATGTCGGATGGTTCAAGTCGTATACTTGTAGAACCTTCTACAATTGCCATTAATTTTTCAGCAGAAGCTTCCAGAAGTATTGATTCTGACAGGGAAATTACAATTTCTTTTAAAGTAAATGAAAATGGAGTTACATATTCTGTTGATTTTCCTGCAGGTGCTTCAGGTCTTCCTCAAATTGTTTTAAACGAAATAAAGGCGCAAATTTCCAAATGGGAATTTGAACCTGCAAATAATCAATCTATAGCAAACTTCAAATTAAAAATCCTCAAAAAATAATAAAAATATGCTAGTATACTAGTGTATTTATTGTTTACAAATCAAAATATGGGTGTTATAATTTTTATAGTATAGTAGTACTAAAATTGGTAATTATTATTTCAGAGGATTATAAATATGGAAATGACACTTCGTTGGTACGGAACAGGTTTTGATTCCGTTACTCTTCAGCAGATTCGTCAGGTACCAGGTGTACACGGCGTAATCACTACATTATACGATTCAGTTCCTGGAGACGCATGGGAACTTGGTGCAATTCAGAAAATTAAAAAAGAAGTTGCAGATGCAGGTCTTAAAATCGCCGGTATTGAAAGTGTAAATATTCACGATGACATTAAAATTGGTGGTGGCGACCGGGATAAATATATAGAAAACTACATTAAAACTTTGGAACGCCTTGGTCAGGAAGACATTCATATGGTTT
>JAKSTH010000130.1 GCA_024402655.1 Treponema sp.
GCTTTTATTGATATTTCCACAATTCTTCAATTCCTCGTTTATAAATACAGCAAACAGCAAAATAATAAATCTCTTTCAGATATGATTTCACAAAGAGATAAAGTGATTACAGAATTAAAAGAAAATCAATTCTACCTTTTAGAATTTGTTGCTCAGATTTTAGGTAGCCACGATTTATTTACTGGTCGTCATGTTATTCATACAAAAACTTATGTAGGATTAATCGCATCAAAATTGCGTGAATTAGGTTACTATAAAGAAGAATTAACTGATTCAACAATAAAAAATATGAAAGCCGCTGCTTTTCTTCATGATATTGGTAAAATTCATATTCCAGAAGGCTTATTAAATAAAAATGGCCGATTTAATACTACTGAATTCGAATTAATGCGATGTCATCCAGAAGAAGGTGCAAAACTTATTGACTTTTTACCTCTAGTTGATAACGGAAATTTTAATAAAATTGCAGAAGAAATGACTTTATGTCATCACGAAAAATGGGATGGAACAGGATATCCATATCATCTTAAAGGAACTGAAATTCCTTTATCAGCCAGAATTATGGCAGCAGCAGATGTTTTGGATGCTTTACTTAGTCAAAGACTTTATAAATCTCCAATGCCAATTTCCGATGCTATTGAGACCTTTAAGCAATCTTCTGAAACTCATTTTGAACCTTGCATTGTAGAAGCAGTTATTGCTTTACAACAGGAAATTGATGAAACAGACCGTACTTTTAAGGAAGTTGAAGCAGCTACAAACGAAGAAGAACTAGCCTGGTGGGAAAATTACCATCAGATGATGACACATCAAAATGAATAGTTTATGATTTTTCTTCAATATATTTAAACTCTTGAATTAGTACTGAAAATCTGCTATTATATTATTTATGAATTCAATCAAATTAACTTGCGTAAAGTTTATTAACTTTGTCTTTTATTTCTTTAACTTTTTCTCAAATGTGTCTAAGTGCAGATAAAGACAAAACTTTACTTTAGTTAAGTATCAAAAACGGTTCTAGTCTTTATCTGACAGAGCCGTTTTTTTTTTTGCATAAAAAGGTTTTATTGGAGTTCTTATGAGTGATACTTTGAATATTGCATACTGCGGAATTGAAGGAGCATGGGCTAACATTGCAGCAAAAAGAGTTTTTCCAGATGGAAAAATGAATGCATATTCCAGCTTTCAGCAGGCTTACGATTCTGTAGAAAATGGTAACTGTGATTATGCTGTTCTTCCTGTAGAAAACAGTTATGCCGGTGATGTTGGTCAGGTTTTTGATCTTATGCACAACGGTTCTTTAGTTATCAATAATACATATAATCTTCATATTTCTCAGGCATTACTTGGTGTAAAAGGCTCTAAAGTTGAAGATATTAAAACTGTTATAAGTCATCAGCAGGCAATTGATCAGTGTATTGAATTTATTCAGAACCACAAAATGATTGCCCTCCCTTCTTCAAACACAGCAGTTGCAGCAAAAAAAGTTTCAGACTCCAATGACAAATCCCTTGGAGCCATTGCCAGCGAAGAATCTGCAGAACTTTACGGTCTTGAAGTTCTTGCAAAGAGCATAAATATTAATCAGGAAAACTGCACAAGATTCGCTATTTTTACAAAGAAATATGAAATTCCTGCTACAACAGAAGACAGAGTTTCAATTCTTATGTTTTCTGTAAAAAATCTTCCTGGAGCCTTAGCAAAAGCAGTTAAAATTATTGGTGATGAAGGATTCAATCTTTTAAATATTAAAAGTCGTCCTGTAAAAAATATTCCATGGAAATATTATTTTTATATTGAAGTTGAAGGCAGTTTACTGGATGAAAAAGGAAATCAGCTTTTACAAAGTTTAAGCCAGGTTTGTGAAGACGAAAAAATTGTAGGAACTTACGTTAAAGCATGAATTTTGGAGTGTTTATGGAATACGGATTAATTGGTGAAAAATTAGGTCACAGCTTTTCAAAAGATATTCATGGTTTAATTGGAAATTATGATTACAAACTTAAAGAAATCCCAAAAGATGAACTTACTGCTTTTATGACAAAAAAGGATTTTAAAGGAATTAATGTAACAATTCCTTATAAACAGGATGTAATTCCTTTCCTTGATTATATTGATCCCAAAGCAGAAGAAATTGGTGCCGTAAACACAATCGTAAATAAAAATGGAAAATTATACGGTTATAATACAGACTTTTTTGGTCTTAAAAATCTTATTCTTGCAAATAATATTGAACTTAAAGATAAAAAAGTTTTGATTTTGGGAACTGGAGGAACCAGTAAAACTGCATTAGCCGTTGCAAAAGATTTAGGTGCAAAAGAGGTTTATAAAGTCAGCCGTACAAAATCGGAAACAACAATCAGTTATGAAGAAGCTTGTGAAAAACATTGTGATGCTGAAGTTATTTTGAACACAACTCCAGTAGGAATGTTTCCAAAAAATGATGCTTCTCCTATAGACATTTCTGCTTTTAAAAATTTACAGGGTGCAATTGATGCAATTTATAATCCTTTAAGAAGTAATTTTATTCTTTCCGCAAAAAATAAAGGCATTAAAGCCAGCGGAGGATTATATATGCTGGTTATTCAGGCAGTTGTTGCCAGTGAATTTTTCTTTGATACAAAATATCCTGAAAGTCTTGGTAATTCAATTTTCAAAAAGATTCTTTCTTCAAAAGAAAATATTGTTTTTGCAGGAATGCCAGGCTGTGGAAAGTCTACAATTGGTGCAGAAATTGCAAAAGCATTAAATAAAGAATTTATAGATTCTGATGTTTATATTACTAAAACTACTGGCTTAAAACCTGATCAGATAATCAGAAAAAAAGGGATTGATGCTTTCCGTGATATTGAATCTGAATGCATAAAAGAAATTAGCAGTAAACAAAATTGCGTTATTTCTACAGGTGGCGGTGCAATTTTACGAGAAAAAAATGTTAATTTCTTAAAACAGAATGGAATTATCATCTTTATTGACAGAAAAATTGAAAACATTAAGCCAACAGATGACAGACCTCTTTCTGATAATCAGGAAAAACTTAAAGCTCTTTACAAAGAACGCTATCCTATTTATACAGCATGCGCCGATTTTACTGTTGATAATAATAAAGATATTTCTTCGGCAAAAACTGAAATTCTGAAAATTTGGGAAAACAAATAAAGGAGGTAGTAAATGATTGTAACAAAATCTAAAGCACAGGGCAGTTGTTTTGCCCCTCCATCTAAAAGTATGGACCACAGATATTTAATTGCAGCAGCTTTATCATCACAAAAAACTACTGTAAAAAACATTGCTTACTCTCAGGATATAAAAGCAACTTTGCAGTGTTTAAATTCTATGGGAATTGATTTTACTGCAAATAAAGATTCTATCGACTTTTCAGGAAACAATAAATCAATTGAATCTGACGAAATTACTTTTGATTGTAACGAAAGTGGAAGTACACTTCGCTTTTTCATTCCAATTGCACTTACCTTAAACAAAAAAGCAAAATTTCTTGGAAGTGAAACTCTCATTCACAGACCAATGACAGTATATGAAGATATTTGTAAACAGCAGAATATCTCTTTTGGAATTGAAGGAAATTCCATTAAAACTGAAGGAACACTTAAAGCTGACACTTTTATAATTCCAGGAAATATTAGTAGTCAGTTTATTACAGGTTTACTTTTTGCACTTCCATTACTTTGTGGAGATTCTGTTCTTAAAATCAAAAATAAATTCGAAAGCCGTTCTTATGTTGAAATGACATTAATGGTGCTTAAAGAATTTGGAATTGAAGTAAAATGGCTTAATAAAAAGACTTTATTTATAAAAGGAAATCAAAAATATAATTCTACAGAATCTACAGTAGAAGGAGATTATTCAAACACAGCCTTTTTTGAAGCATTTAATACTTTAGATGGAAATGTAACAATAGAAGGTTTAAGAGAAGACAGTCTTCAGGGTGATAAAGTTTATGTGGAATATTACAAAGCTTTGTGCAAAAAAAAGGCTCATCTTGATATTTCAAACTGTCCTGATTTAGGACCAATTCTTTTTGTTGTGGCTGCCCTTCATAATGGAGGCATTTTTAAGGGAACAAAGAGACTTCAAATTAAAGAAAGTAACCGTGGTGTAGTAATGCAGCAGGAACTTTCAAAATTTGGTGTTGATATGAAAGTTTATAACAACAAAATTGTTATAAATAAAAGTCAGATTCACTCTCCTACTCAAATAATTGATGGTCACAATGATCACAGAATTGTAATGTCTATGGTAACTATGCTCAGTCAAACTGGCGGCAGAATTGAAGGAATTCAAGCTGTACGAAAAAGTTTGCCTGATTATTTTATAAGAATTAAAAAGCTTGGTATTCAATTCCAGACAGAAAATGAAGAAGAAGTTAAGCTTTTGGAGGAACAAAAATGAACATGGTATTTGAAAGAAAATTAACAATACCAGCAGAAGTAAAGGAAATGCATCCTTTAACAAAAGAAGTGGTAAACACTGTAGAAACAAAAAGACAGGAAATAAAAGATGTTTTTGCAGGAAAAGATAACCGTCTTCTTTTAATTATTGGTCCTTGTTCTGCAGATAAAGAAGAAAGTGTTTTAGACTACATTAATCGTCTTAAACCAGTACAGGAAAAAGTAAAAGATAAAATCTTGATTTGTCCTCGTATTTACACAAATAAACCTAGAACAACAGGTGAAGGTTATAAAGGAATGGTTCATCAGCCAGATCCAACTGGAAAATCTGATATGTTCAAAGGAATTCTTGCAACACGCCAGATTCATATGAAAGCTGTTGAAGAAACAGGTTTTGCTTGTGCCGATGAAATGCTTTATCCAGAAAATTATCGTTATCTTGATGATTTGCTAGGTTATGTTGCTGTTGGAGCTCGCTCTGTAGAAGATCAGCAGCACAGACTTACAGCCAGCGGAATTGAAGTTCCAGTTGGAATGAAAAATCCTACAAGTGGCGATTTTACAGTTATGATGAATGCAATTCTTGCAGCTCAGAAACCACATACATTTATTTACAGAGGATGGGAAGTACATTCTGCAGGAAATCCTTATGCACATGCAATTTTACGCGGAAGTACAAGCAAACACGGAAACAATGTTCCTAACTATCATTATGAAGATTTAATACGTCTTTGCAATGAATACGAAAAAAGAGATTTACAGAATCCTGCAGTTATTGTTGATACAAATCACTCTAACTCAAATAAAAATCCATTTGAACAGTATCGCATTGTTATGGATGTTTTACATTCATGCAAACACGATGAAAGAATCAAAAAGCTGGTTAAAGGTTTTATGATTGAAAGCTACATTGAAGATGGAAATCAGAAACCAGGTGAAGGCTGTTATGGAAAATCAATTACCGACCCATGTTTAGGTTGGGAAAAAACAGAAAAATTGATTTATGATATTGCAGAAAACTGGAAGTAAGATTTATTAATTTTTCATAAATGTGCACAGAAAATATTAACCACAGATGTGCACAGACTTACACAGATGTTATTAAATATAAAGGGGCACTCTAATAAGTATTTTCATAATGTGATTCTGAATTTATTAGAGTGCCCTTTTTTATTATTATCACTTAGGTCATCATAACCGGAAACACAACTATAATTATTGTCATTATCACTACCGTGAACACAACT
>JAKSTH010000131.1 GCA_024402655.1 Treponema sp.
CAATCCTTCATTTTCACCTCCTACTTCCTAAAGTTTTTCTGATACTATATACTTATACTATGGCTAATAAAAACAATGATTATTCAATAATTTATTCTGATGATGATTTTGTTGTATTAAATAAGCGCTCGGGCATTCTTATTGCAGCAGACCGTTACAACCCCGACGCTCCACGACTGGATTTACTGGCAGAAAAAGAATTTGGAAAATTATATGCAGTACATCGTATAGATAAAGATACTTCGGGAATTATTGTATATGCACGCAATCCTGAAGCACAAAAAGCAATTTCCATGCAGTTTGAACAGCGCAAGGTTTTAAAAACATATCATGCATTGGTATATGGCCACCCTTTATGGGAAGATTTGCATGTAGATTTGGGACTTGAACCAGATGGAGATGCCCGCCATAGAACTGTTGTAAATAAAAAATTCGGTAAATCTTCTGTTACAGATTTTCGTTTGATTGGTATTTGTGGTCCTTATTCATGGATAGAAGCAAAACCTAAAACTGGCCGTACACATCAGATTCGTGTACATCTGGCAGCAAATAATCTTTCTATTGTATGTGATCCACTTTACAGCGGAAATCAGAAACCTGTTCGTTTAAGTGAAGTAAAACGCAAATGGAACGGCGATGAAGATTCTGAACGCCCATTATTAAGCCGCCTTGCTCTTCATGCGTATAAAATTCAATTTGAACATCCGGTAACTCATGAACAGGTTTCCTTTACAGCCCCTTATTCAAGAGACATGGAAGCTGTAAGAAAACAGTTTGCCAAACTTTTTGATGTAGATCCAACAGCAGAAATTCAGGACTAATTCCACTTTGTTTCATTTAAGCTTTAATCGAAAACTTCTTGTTTTAATTGTTATTTTTACTCTGTCCCTTTCGTCTGAAATTTTTACTCTGTCCCTTTCGTCAGAAAATAGTGATAATTTTAATCTGACTATAGATACTGGCATTGGTTTTTTGAACGGGAAAATCAGCGAATATGTTTACGATAAAGACTGTCTGAACACAGACAATGTATTGAGCCGGCTGGACTGGGATATAAATTGTGTTCCTTATTTAGAAGCAGAAGTTTTTGGAAACTTATATAAATATTTACATTTTTCTGCTGCCGGAAAAGTTGCAATTCCTGTAGAAAGTGGTTTTATGCAAGATTACGACTGGTTAAACTCTCTTGGAGGACCAAACGGCTATTATCCTTTGTGGAAAAATGATGATCCAACCGAAATCACTAATTATTCAAAACACACCAATATAATAGAAAAATACTACAATTTTAGTATTTTATTAGGCGGAAATATTTATATTCCAAACACATCTATTGTTATTTCCCCATTTGCAGCCTATGAATACTGGTTTATAAGTTTTAACGCAAAAGATGGATACAGAAAATATAAAAGTGAAAATTGGGTTCAAAAGAATTTTTCAGGCTCTGTAATTTCCTATAAACAGGAATACAATTCTG
The DNA here is from genome assembly GCA_024402655.1 of Treponema sp. GTDB lineage: Bacteria > Spirochaetota > Spirochaetia > Treponematales > Treponemataceae > Treponema_D. The sequence continues at coordinate 1,478 of JAKSTH010000131.1, forward strand.
CTTTATTCGGATTAGAAACTTCTGCACAGCTGACAGAAAACCTGATGATTAAAGGAACTTTTGCCATAAGCCCGCTTTTATGTTTTAACAATTCTTTAGACAATCACATTGCCACAAGTTCTTACTACCTGGATATTATTAAAAACGCCATGGAATATAAAGCTAAAGTAAAGCTCCTGTACAAAACCAATGAGCATACTGCAATAGGCTTTTCAACTGGCATTCAATTAATACCAGAAACCAGAGGTTATGACTACAATCCAATTTTTTATAATGGAAAAATGTATGTAGATTTAGATAATCCTGCCAGGGTTCTTGGTGGCATTTATTCTTTTATATGTGATTTTACTTTTACAGTTGCAATTCTTCTCTGACTTACTGCTTCTACGGTAAACAAAATCTTTTCATAAATTAATACAGAACCACTTTCTGGCAAATAACCAAATTTTTCCAGAAGCCAGCCTCCAAAACTGTTCATATATTCTGATTCAAGTTTCAAGTTTAGAATGCTGTTTACATCTTCCAGAGAAATATCGCCAGGTACTATAAATGTATTATTTCCAACAAAATGGATTCTATTTTCTGCAGGCAGACTGTGAACTGCATTTTCATCTGTCATGCGGCCAAAAACAACTCTAAGAATGTCTTCCATGGTAACAATTCCGGCTGTATCACCCTGCTCATTTAATACAACTGCAAACTTAGATTCCTGATTGCGGAATTTTTGAAGTAATTCAAGTACCGATAAAGTTGCAGGAATGTATTCCACATCAGACATAATTCGTTCCGCAAAACCTTCTCCAGTATTACTTCCTGCAGAAACTGTCAGAACTTTTTTATAGTTAATTACCCCAACAACATTTTCTATTCTATCTTTATATACGGTGATTGTAGAAAAACCTGATTTTAAGAATTCTTCTTTTACCTGTTGTAATGTAGCTGCAGAAGAAACCATACTTAAAAAAGAACGATGCTTCATAATGTCATTAACAGTAATATCATTAAACTGAATCAGTTTATTCAGCATGCGGCTTTCATCTTTTTCAATTGTACCTTCGTTTTCACCAACATCAATCAGGGTAACTAAATCCTGAGTGTCGAAGGTCTGGCTGGAAGGCTTCATGATTTTCTCTGTGAGCCATACTGCACCATGAGAAAGTCGTTCAAAAAGCCATACGATTGGGAACAGAATTGTCTTTAAAATCTTCAATGGTACTGCACTAAAACAGGTTACTTTTTCAGGATTTCGACCTGCAATTGTTTTTGGAATAATCTGTCCAAATGTTGTAATTACAAAAGCTACAGCAAAAGTTGGAAGTCCAATACCAGCCCCGCCAAAAAGTTTAATCACCAATGCTGTCGATAAAGCCGAAATAAAGGAATTTAAAAAGTTAGTGCCAATAAGAACTGTGGTAAGCAAAGTTTCCATATGTTCTTTTAAGGAAGCTACTGTTTTTGCATGTTTTTTATTTTCTTCCAGCATGCGACGCAGTTTAAGTTTTGGCAGAGAAAGATATGCGGTTTCTGATGATGTAAAAAATCCAACCATTAAAAGCAGGATTACAAGAAGAAGGATTGTTACAAGAGTACTCATTCTTCATCACCTCCTGTTTTTTCTATGCGAAGCCTTTCTATTCTATGTGCCTGAATTTTTACAACTGTAAAACGCCAGCCTTCACTTTCAATTGAATCTCCTGGTTCTGGCATGCGGTTTAACTGTTCTGTTACCCAGCCACCAATTGTTTCATTAATTTCTGATTCCAAAGGCAGATGTAAATCGCTTCTTAAAGCTCGCAGTAATACAGAACCATTGCATTCAAAACATTCTTTATTTTCTACAGAGTCAAAGTCAAAAACTTTACCACGAAGGCTGTCATCACCGGGAAGTGCAAAAATTTCACGGGAAATATCTTTTTCTGTAACAATGCCGTCTGTACCAGAATATTCATCAACAACAATGGCCATAGACTGTCTGTGTTCAAATAAAAGTTCTTGAACAGACGACATGGTTTTTGTACCAAGTATAAAAAGTGGTGGACGCATTACTTTGCTTACAGTAAATTCCTGTGGGCATTCTGAAAATTTAAGCATATCTTTTAAATAGATAATGCCTACAATATCATCTATAGATTCTTTATAAACCGGGAAGCGGGTAAAACCTAAACGTTGGGAAAGTTCAACTACATCCCGGTATGTGTCATCCACATGAACGGCTTTTATTCTTGTACGGGGAATCATAATATCCTGGGCTTCAAGGTCTGAAAACTTGAATATCTGACTCATCATGCGGCTTTCACTTTCTTCAATAATTCCGCTTTCTTCACTCATATCGAAAAAAGTTTTGATTTCTTCTTCTGTATATGATTTTTTTGATTTGTCTTTTTTAATTCCCAAAAGTCTTAAAATAAAAGAAGCAAAGGCGGTAACTATAACTACAATTGGAGACATGAGCCACACAATCAGTTGAACAAATCCGCTTAAACCATAGGCAATTTTGTCTGGACAGCGGGTTGCAATTGTTTTAGGTGTGATTTCTCCAAAAATTAAAAGCAGCACAGTTGCTATAAGAGTGGCATAACCTACACCACTTTGTCCTACCAGCATAAGAGCAATACTTGTAATAAGAGATGAAAGGAAGATGTTTACAAGATCATTTGAAATTAAAAGTGTATTTATAAGATGCTCTTTTTTGTCCAGCAATTTGCCAACTCTAAGAGCCTTTTTGTCTTTATTTTTTCTTTTTAAACGGAGGCGAAGTTTATTCATTCCCAAAAATGCACTTTCCGAAATTGAAAAGAGCATTGAGAGAATTATTAAACCGATTGCAATAATATAATAATACGAGGGTATGTCGTCCATAATTAATTAAAATCACTTATGTTCCCATAGTCGATTGATGAGAACTGAGTTTTATAATATTCAATTGATTCTAGAATGTTTTCTGCATAAAGACTGTCTGGAGCAGCATCATATGCTTTCTGTAAATATTGTATTAGCAAATCTGAATCCATTGAACTGATTGATTCCAAAATCCATGCAGACATGTAATAACACTGCTGAACATAATCCGGTTCCATTTTTCCGCTTTCGGCAGCATCTATGTAAGCCTGAATAGCACCAGCAGCATCCTGATTTTTGTACAAAATGGAAGCTTTTTCATCTGCTACAAAAAAGTAGTATTTACCAATTACTCCAGTTGTATTTTCAGGGTCAATTTCTACTGCAGTACGGGCAAAATCACCTAAGAAAAACTGTCCTGCCATTGGAGTTACTGAATACAAGCTGTCTATGGCTGTAATTCTTTCCTGAACTGTACCATTTTTTGTTGCGCTTACAAGACCTTCTATATAATTTACCTGCTGTTCGTATCCCTGAAGTATTTCTATAAAAGAGCCTACATTTAATGCATCTTCTGTGTAATATACTTCTGAAACAAAGTAGCCGTCTTTAGTAAGAATGTAAAAAGCTGGTGTATAATTCACACCAAAATAAGTTGCCAGCTGAACTCCCTGCTGAAAATATTCTGCAAACTGCTCTGCCTGCTGTATTTCTTTTTTAGAAGCATCTTCATTTACTGCAGTTTTCTGAATATTTTTAGTAGAAAAGTCCATTCTGTACAATTCGAAAGAAGTCTTACAGTAATCTACAAATTCTTTATTTGTAAGAATATTTTCTACAAAATACTTGCTTCCGCCATTTTGTTCCCCTTCTTCCTGTGTAAGCATTACAAGAATTGGTTTTCCAGATTTTTTGGCTGCTTGTTTTACTTCTTCAAAACCTATGTAACAGTTTGTTTCATCTTTTGAATACTTTTTACAGCCTGAAAATAAGGCGCAAGTGAGTAAAAGTGAGAGTGCGATTACTGTAATTTTTCTATTCATTTATTTCCCCGTAAAATATGCAACGCCGGCAGCGAAGATATTTTCACATGTAGTTTCACTCTGATTTGTAAGAGGATTTCCACCAACGTTCTTGAACAAGTCTAAGCTTGAACCGTTAGCTTCCATTCCAACACCACGTTCGTTGTGTCCCATCTTACCAAGTACGTGTCCGTCTGGAGATGTAATACCTTCAATTGC
>JAKSTH010000132.1 GCA_024402655.1 Treponema sp.
CCTTTTATAGTTGTACCAATATAATCTTTATCTTCAAGAATCGCTTTAATATTCGCAATGTTTTTTCCACCAGCGCAAATAACAGTCATTCCAAGTTCCTGTGCTTTTTTAGAAGCAATTGGATCAAAAGGACAGTTTTTACCAGGAGTCCATTCATCTCCAACCATTTTTCTAAAGTCAGTCCATGTAATTGTATCTAAAGGTTTTGCATCAGGATTTTTTCTAGGATCATCTGTGTAAACTTTTTCAATATTAGAAAGATTTACAATTGTTTTTCCATCAAACTTTTCACCAAGATAAACAGCATCTGTATCAGTAGAAAAACCTGGTTTCCATCCAGAAGCAACCAAAACCTGACCGTCAAAAGCCAAATCATCAGCAGTAGGATTATAAACTACATCATTTTTACAGTAATCACCAAAACAAGCTTTTAAAAGCTGGGCATTAATTCTTGTAGCCATAATGCCAATCCAGTCTGCACTGTTAGCCTGAGCACCAAGTCCTGTTTTTCCTGCAACTTCATTATATGCATTCTGATACACACGAGCTGGAGCACCACCGCCAGCAACAAGAATCAGACGATTATTTTTATCACTATTTAACCATTCAACACACATTGAAACAAATTCAGAAAGGAATGTTGTATCAGGTTTTTCTGGAACAATAATAGAACCACCAACACTTAATATTTTAGTCATTTACGACCTCCCAAAATCTTTTATATGATTAAATTAATATACACCATTAATAACAGGAACAGTCCAGTAAGAACTGTATTTTACAGTATTACTTGAAGCTTCTTCCCAAATAGACTGCATAGCAAAACTCTTAGGATACTGAACAATTTTATTATCCTGGCTCAAAGGTTTCATTTCTGTAAAACCACGAGAGAAAGTAATTCTATGACTGTCCAGATTACCAAAATAATATTCTCTGTTATTTTTGTCTGTACTGCCTGCCCAATCTTTATATTCCATGCCAGCTCCAAGAGCAATATCAACAGGAATCCAGCCAAAGCCAGGCATAAAGAATTCGCACCACCAGTGATTCTGTGTAGACAAATCCTGAGAAATAAGAACACCGCTATTTACAACACAAGGAACACCAGCAGTTCTAAGCAAAGCCGCATAGATGATAGAAAAATCATAAGCATCGCCTTTTTGCTTTTTAATCAAATCCATAGGATCTGCATCGCTGTTACGATTTTTCTTTACCAGCGAATAATTATCGCACATGTAATCGTAAATAAGTTTTGCACGTTTATAATAATTCTTTTCTTTTCCAATAATTTTTTTGTAAAGCTCAATCAACTGCTCATCATCAGCAGGAATCACACTGTCTTTACGAGTATAAGATTGATAAAAAGATGTATTCAAAGCTTTCATAGAACCAATTTTTTCAGGATTTACATTGGTTCTAATTTCATAAACAGGAAGAACAAAAGTCTGAGTAAAATTATTCTTATAGATGCTGTTCTTGTCTTTTTTGAATTGCTGAACATTACAGTTCTGATAGTTCTGAATTAAAGGAACTGGCTGAACTTCAGTAACTTCTACAGAATTCTGAGACGGAATTTTTACAGGAATAGGACAACGCAAAGTAATAGTTGAAACATCAGGAGTTTCTACATCTGTTACATCTGCAGTGTACTGAACAACATATATTTTCTTGTCTATATATTCTCTTGTACCAGTTGTTTCAGAAATCTGAATATCAAATGGCTCTGAACTATTTTTATCATTTTCAATAATAATTACACCAGTTCTTGCACCAGATGGAACACGAACATGAATCTCTGTGTTACTCCAGTATTCATAACCATTTTCTTCCGCACAAACTTCTACAAGATTTTCAGTTGTAAGTTTTTTGTTGATATAAGCAGCATTCTTAATGTTGTTATTGTAATCTATTGTAAATAAGACTTTAGAATTGTTTCTTGTTTCACCAAAATTGTTACCAATAATCACAAGGCTTTCACCAACAGCAACTTTTTCAGCTGAAACAGATTTTATAACAGGTTTAACAACAGTCTGAGTTGTTGGAACTAAAACAGGAATATCCCCTTCATTTGCAAACAAAGCAGGATTAGACTGAGCTTCTTTTGTACCAACAATAACAAGACCATCCTGAACATTTGCAGGAAGAACCAGTTTAATTGCAGTGTCGGACCAGGAAATATATGAGCTGGCTGTAATTTTTGCCCCAGAAAAAGAAACATAACTCATGTCTCTTTCATCACCAAAATTTCTACCAGTAATTAAAACAACATCACCAGGAGAACCAACAGGAGGAATTACAGCTTCAATGACAGGTGCTTCTATAGCTTTATGACTTACAAAAAAGGAAATAGTAAAAACAGAAGCAACAAGAAAAATAAGACAAAACACCCTTACCCAAGGGTGTTTTCTAAATACATAACTAATTTTATTAGAAGATTCCACTAATACTGCCCTACAATTACATTCAAAGGCAATTCAATTTCTGTAGAAACAGGATTTTGATGAACACCTGGAATGGTAATTTTTATTGAAATATTGTTGCTATTACCAAAATCAGGACTGAAAACTTCATAGTTTGTAATCAAATTCTTTGAATCTACAGTAGTTGCATTTCTAGTATAACTGTTTGCATTTTCTACTGGAATCACTTTTACTGCATCATTAGTTGCAGCTGGTAATACCGACTCATGTATATTACCACTAATCACTACACTTCTTCCACTACCTAAAGACACATCTGTAGCAGTTGGTATTCTTGAAACAATAGAATCTGCAACAGCAACTGGTGTAACGTTATTTGTTTCAGCAGAAGCTGTAGAACCAGAAACTTTTAAAGGTACAACAACAGCAACCAGCATTGCAGCAGCCGCTACAGTAAATGAAGGAATTACAAATTTATTGGCAGAAGAATTTTTCTGTGCAGCACCAGTATTTTTTGAATAACGCATCTTCATCTGAAGACGTTCAAAACTCTGATCCATAAAATGAGAATCTACATTTAAAGCCTTTGCATCATCATTAAACAAAGACTGTAATTTTTTCATTTTATTAAGTTTATTCTGGCATTTTTCACAAGATTTAATATGTTCTTCATATTCTTTCTTGTAAATCTCTGGCATTTCATTATCGAGGTAAAGCGAGTGAATATCGTCTGTTGGACAATTAGTTGGACAAAAAGACATCATCTTCTCCTATTAACTTTAATAACTGTTCTCTGGCTCTGAAAACACGAACTTTTACATTCCCCTCTGTAATACCAAGAACTTTTGCAATTTCTTTGTAGTTCAAATCTCCATATTCACGGAGCATTAAAACTTCTCTTAAATTCTTTGGTAATTTTTTCAAAGCTTCTCTTGCTTTTGCCATAGAATCTTGTTTAAGCAAATCAATTTCACCAGAATCCTGCTTTCTATGATCTTCGTAAAGAACCTTTTCATAAGCCTTACGCTCGCGATCCTTTCTTTTGATATAATTAAGAGATGCATTTTTTACAACTCTAATCAACCAATACTTAGCATCATTCAAAGAAGGAAAAACCAGGCATTTTTCATTTGCTTTAATCAAAGAATCATGAACTAAATCTTCAGCAGCCTCTTCATCATTTACAATTCTGTATGAAATCTTAAAGAGCATCTGCATACATTCATCATAGATTCTTCTAAAATCAGCAGGGTTTCCAGCATTAAGAGCGACACTTATACCTGACTGATTATCTTCTACTTTACTAAACACGACATCATCCTAAAAGTTACTAAAATAATAAGAAAATTCTTATTTTTTACGTTTTTTCTTTCTTTTTTTTAATTACGTTTCCAGGTTGGACCATTTGGAGTGTCTATAATAACAACCCCTTTTTCTGCCAGTAAGTTACGAATTTCATCAGCACGAGCGAAATTCTTTTCTTTTTTAGCAGTAGTTCTTTCAGCAACAAGTGCATCAATTTCTGCAGCTTCTGGATCTCCGGCATGAGCATCAACAGAGTTTGCAGCCGAAGCTTCTTTCTTTAATTCTTCCAAAGCTTTAAATCCGTTTGCAATAACACTAAGACTTAAAACCTTATCCATTTTATAAATAGCAGCAAGAGCATCAGAAGCTTTTACCCCGCCCTTACCGTTTGATTCTTTTTGAATTGCAGCCATAGCTACTGGAGTTGCAAGGTCATTTTCCAAGCCTTCCTTAAACTTAGCAAAGTTTTCACCTTCGTAAGAATTAGAACCAAGAATCTTATCAAAGTTTTCTAAAGTCAAACCAAGTTTTTCTTCATCATTTGCTTTTGCAATCAATTTTGCAACACGGCCATTTAAAGCAGCACGACCATTTTTAGCACTTTCCAAAGCATCAAGACTAAATACCAGCTGTTTTCTGTAGTGACCACCCAAAAGGAAGAAACGATAATCCAAAGGTTCAAATCCTTTATCCTTTAAGCTGAAACCTTTTTCAGCAGGAAGAGTTGTCTGCAAAGTAATAAAGTGACCGCTAGACTTACTCATCTTACCGCCTTCAAGAATAAGGAATTCATTATGAAGCCAGTAATTTACCCAAGGACCTTTAGCTCTTTCAGCTTCGTCAAAACTACCTTCAGACTGAGCAATTTCATTTGTATGATGAACTGGAACATGGTCAATACCACCAGTGTGAATATCAAAATGCTTGCCAAGATATTTCATAGACATAGCAGAACATTCAATATGCCATCCAGGATAACCGCGACCCCAAGGAGAATCCCAAGTCATAGCCTGATCTTCAAATTTAGATTTTGTAAACCAAAGAACAAAGTCACCAGGATTACGTTTATTTTCATCAACAACAACAACCTTGCGTTTACCAGCTCCAGCCTTAAGTTCATCCAGATTCAAGTTAGCAAGTTTGCCGTAATCATCATAAGTAGAAATATCATAATACAAGTTGCCGCCAGCCATATAAGTATGACCATTAGCTTCAATCTGCTTAATCAAATCAATCATTTCCTGAATATGTTCAGTAGCCTTACAAATAACATCAGGATGACGAATATTCAAAGCATCAATATCAGCCATAAAAGCATCAGTATAGAATTTTGCAACTTCCAATACCGACTGATGTCTTTCAGCAGCAGTTTTTTTCATTTTATCTTCGCCGTCATCCCCATCCCCAGTAAGATGACCAACATCAGTAATATTCATTACATGCTTAATGTCATAACCCAAAAGCTGCAAAGTCTTATCAAGAATATCAAGGAAAACATAAGCACGAAGGTTACCAATATGAGCATAATTATAAACAGTTGGACCACATCCATAAAAACCGCAGTGACCTTCTGTAATTGGCTTAAATTCCTGCATTTTGCGACCCATAGTGTTATACAATCTTAAACTCATATATTACCTCTTTGATTTTTATCATTTTAATATACCAAATTTCAGTCATGTATACAATAAAAGGGGGTTAAACAAAAAAAGGGGGAAGTCTCCCCCTGGTTCGCACTGCGTTGCTCTCCACCCTCTCCAGCGGGCTCAATCGCCGCCCGCAACGCCTGCTTAATCTATTTTTTA
>JAKSTH010000133.1 GCA_024402655.1 Treponema sp.
GTTGAAGAACCAATGGGATTTGCAGCAGACGAAACAATTATTTCTGAAGAACCTGTAATTGAAGAAAGTGTTTTTGCAACAGAAGAACCTGCTGTTGAAGAACCAATTGGTTTTGCAGCAGACGAAACAATTATTTCTGAAGAACCTGTAATTGAAGAATCACCTGTTGAAGAAACTGTTGTTGAAGAACCTGTAATTGAAGAATCACCTGTTGAAGAACCTGTCATTGAAGAAACTCCAGTTGTTGTTGAAAATGAAGGATTTGATGTAGTTGAAGAAACTGCAGTAGAAGAAGATGATCTTACTTTTGCTACAGAAGAAACAACAGATTCTTATGATTTTTCTGATGATGAACTTCCACAGGAAATTGATATTGAAAAAGATGATTTTATTACAACTCCTGTAGATTCGTATGATTCATCTTCTGAAATAACTTCTGAACCAACAATTACAGATCAGAGTCTTGATTCAACAGGTTTTGAAGAAAACAATTTTGTAAGCAATCCTCTTGAAGATTTTACAACACTTGATGAAAGTGAAATTACTTCTGAACCAGAAGAAGTTACATTTACAGATGTATTTGAACAGACACCAGCTCCAGCTGTTGAAGAAACTGAAGCTGTACTTGAAATTGAACCTGAAGAAGATTCTTTCCTTTCAGTTGATGACACATTTGCCTCTGTAGAAGATAATTTTACAAGTGAAGAAACTGTAGAAACAACTGAAACTTCAGATACAGTTTCAGATGATTTATTTGTGCCTTCTGAATCAGAAGATACAATGACTTTTGCTACTGAACCTGAACCAGCAGCAGAAGAAATTACATCTGAACCAGTTATTGAAGATTCTGATATTTCAGAACCAATTATTGAAGAACCAGTATTTGTAGAAGCAGCACCTGTTGTTGAAGATGTTGCTCCAAATGAGGATCTTTTTGTTACATCAGAAACTAAATCAGAATTAACAGACAGCAATATTAATTATCTTACTTCTGACGAAACAATTCCTTCAGAAATGTCTTCAATGGAAGAAAATACTGAATTAAAGAAGGATATTAAATCTGTTCTTCTTTATATGGATCAGCTTTTAGAAAACCTCCCAGAAGATAAAATTGTAGAATTTGCTAAATCAGAAGAATTTGCTACTTACAAAAAATTATTCTCTGAATTAGGACTTTCTTAATGGGACTTTTATCTAAAACATTAAGTCTTGCAGATAGTAATAAAATTCCTTTTAAACAGTTCACAAAGAAGTATAACATTTCTTTGTGTGCTGTTTTTTCTAAATTTGATAACGATTTTGTTATTACAGATTCTACAGGCTTTGACGGCATTTCTATAATCTCATCTATTTCTTCTAGTGACTTTTGGAACGGAACTATTAAGAATAAGAATGAATGGCAGCATTACAACAGCAATGAAGAAATGCTCCCATTTTTTCAATTGTTTTCTTTTAACCAGAAAGATAAAATTACTGGCATTTCAATCCGTTATTTTGAAAATAAGATTTTTATGGCCTGCTCTACTGAAAAAGTAAATTTTACTGCATCAGAAGCTTTAACAAAGGATCTTTTAAATCTTTCTTTTGAAAATAATGCTCAATTAAATATTGAACAGTTTAATCGTGGTAAAGATGTCACAATCTATAAATACAAATTTGACTTTTCTACAGCATTAAATTTTCATATTCAAAAGAGTTTAAGAAAAACTGAATATACAGAAATTATTTTTGAAACAATTGCAAAAGAATTACTTAATTTCCTGGAAAAAAGTTTCCCTTCACCACATATTGTTTCAAGAACTACAAAAAATTCAATAAACATTATATATTGCAATTCTTCAAATGTACCATTTGAACTTCTTAAAGCTCATCTTGTAAAAGAATGTTATGCACTTTTAGATGATGAAAGTAAATTCATTTCATTTACATTAGAAGGAACTGCAAATTCTTATAAAGAGTTAATTGATTTTTTACAGGCTGAATAAAAGTGGAAATTGAATATTCATTAGCCAAAAACAATCTTAAAACTTTTCAAATAAATTCCTTTTTTTATCATTCTTCTTATGCACCAGACAAGGAAGCAGACCGTTTTGTTCAAAGTGTAAACTTTCCATATAAACCTTCTGTTTTATTTATTGTTGAACCAGGTCTTAATTATTGTCTTGATCTGATTAAGGAAAAATTTCCAGAAACTCAAATTGTTTGCATAAGAATAATTCCAGATTTTTTTAAATCAGATAACAGCATAAATTTTAATCATTTAGAAAAAGAGTTGTTTTCAAGATTTACTTCTGAACAGATTCTTGATTCATTTTTAATAGTATGGCCTGCAGCAGAAAAAATATTTAATGAACAGGTAAAACAAATCTGGGAAACTTATAAAGCACAACTTGAAACAAGAAAAACTGAATTAATTTCCCGTCAATATTTTGAAAAAAAATGGTTTTTAAACAGCATTAATTTCTTTAAGTATTGCAAAACAAAAGTTATGCTTAACCCCACTGATAAACCAGTACTTATTGCAGCTTCGGGACCTTCTTTAAAAGATGGTTTAAAAACTATTTTTCAATATCAGAATAATTTTATAATTATTGCTCTTTCTTCTGCCATAAATACATTGTTAAAACATGGAATTAAACCAGACTTTTGTGTTTCAACTGATGGTGGTTTTTGGGCCACAAGACATCTTATCCCTTTAGCACAAAATACAATTCCTCTTGCAGTCGCAAGCGAAAGCGCAGTTCAAAAACAATTTTTACAGACACACCCAATAATTCCTCTATCTTATTCAGATGGTCTTTCTTCCCTCTTATTTAAAGAATTAAATTTTCCTTATATTTTAGCAGAAAGAAATCCTACTGTTAGTGGAACAGCCTTAATTTTAGCAAGACAATTGACTTCTGGGAAAGTATTTTTTGCAGGATTAGATTTAAGCTGTCAAAAAGGATTTAGCCACACACAACCAAATGTTATAGAAACTGAAAATTCTATAAAAGACAACAGAATAAAAAATGTTTACACAAGATCAATAAATGGGGAATTCAATACAGGTTCATTAGAAATTTTCAGAACAAATTTTTCTTTAATGGAAAATGTTGATAATTGTTTTAGAATTATAAATAAAAATATTGTTAATAAATTGGGTAAAATTAAAGATATAAACTGGGAAGATTTTAATATAACAGCAAAAGGGTATTCAAAAATTGAAAAATCTACCCTCTTTCAGCTGCCATCCCCTGTATCTGAAAAAGATTCAGAAATTATAAGCAATAAACTCAAAAACTTTATTTTGCAAAATCAGAATACTGATAACTGGAAAAAGAATTTATTCCCAATTGATTTTCTTTCAATTAAACACAGTTCCACTGACTCAAAAGATAAACTTATAGAACAATTAGAACATAAAAATAAAGCTTATATAAAACGTTTATGGAGAATATTAAATGATGACTAATTCTATATATTCTTCATTTATGGAAGCAAAAACTGGAGAAATGATTCCGGTTTTACAAAATGGTAAAACTCTTGAATCCCGATATAATCCTGTAAACGAAGCACAAAAAAAGCTTTCAATGATTGATCTTTCTTCAAATTTTTTTATTGTGGTTGGAGTTGCAAGTGGTATCTTAATTAAAGAACTTTTGCAGTTAAAACCAAAAGCCAAGTGTATTGCAATAGAAACAAATAATTCAGATTTGGAATTTTTAAAATCCTCTTTGATAATTCAGGAATTATGGAATAAAGTTATCTTTTGTACACAAGAAAATCTTATTCAAACAATTTTAAATAATTATATACCTTCAATCTATGGTAAATGTCAGATTATTGAACAACATACATGGATTTCTGAAAATCCAGAAAACAGTGTTAAAATTAAAACTCTTATTTCTAAAAGTCTTGAATATGTTTCAAAAGATTTTTCAGTTCAGGCACATTTTGGAAAACTGTGGCAGGATAATATTATAAAAAATCTTCAAACCTTAGAAAAAAATGGAAAACAAATTACAATTAATATACCTTTAGAAAAAGAAGCGGTTATTGTTGCCGCCGGTCCATCTTTAGATTCAACTATTAAAATTATAAAAGAAAATAGAAACAAGTATTATGTTATTGCAACAGATACAGCTTTTTCATCATTACACAATCATAACATTATAAGTGATTGTGTTTTTTCTATTGATGCACAGCAGATTTCATACAATCATTTTATTCATAATCTTTCTGAGTATAAAAATACACTTTTTGTTTTTGATTTAACTGGAAACCATTCTATTGCGCATAAATTAATATCTAACGGTTTTAATGTTTATTTTAGCGTAAATCAGCATCCTTTAAGCCTTTACATTAATTCAAAATCAAATAACCTTTTTCCACAAATCCAGTCTGGTGGTGGAACTGTTACTGTTGCAGCTTTTGATTTTGCAGTAAATTGTGGATTTAACAAACTTAAAGTTTTAGGTGCAGATTTTTCTTATATAAATAATAAACCATATGCTAATGGAACTTATTTAGACAATATTTATAGCAATAATGCAAACAAACTTAGTTCCGTAGAAAAGTCATTTTCCAATTTAATGTATAGAATTCCAGTAGAATATTTGTCAGATAACAGGATTACAACATCAGTACTAAAAACTTATGAAACTAGTTTTTTAGAATATCTTCAATCGTATAATGCAATTTATTCAAAAGAAAATAATATATATAATGTTTCCATACCTGTAAATAAAAACAAAATTATATTTAAATCTCAGAAAAATTGTGTAATTAATGAACTTATTAAGGATTTTTCTGCAAATAATACAGATTTTTCTATAAAAAATGACATTAATTTATTAAAAAACACAGATATTTGTTTATTACCTCTAATCTCATGGATAAGAAAGCACGAAAATATAGTAGAAGACAATTTTTCAGAGTTTTTGAAAAATGCTTACTCTATTATATTAAGGTCTTTTAGTTTATGAAAAAAACATTTGTGATTATCTATACTATTATTATTTCTATAACACTTTGTTTGGCTATAGGTTTATTTGGCTACAACATCTACACAGATTATAATAAAGGAATTAAAGCAGCTGAAAATAGATTTGAAAGAATGTCTCTTTCTATAAAACAGATTCCAGAAAGTGTTAAATTTAATTCCAAAACTTTTGAAACTTCTGTTTTTAATGCTATAAACGGCATTGAAAATTATTCCTACCTGCGAATTGAAATTAATAATCAGTCATATCTTACATATCCTACTTCTGATTCAAAACAGCCAGATTCTTCTAACATGGTTGTAGAAAAAAGTAAGACTTTTGAATTGCATGGTAATGTCGTAAAAATTTCAGCAGGCTTATTTGTTCTTACTCCTGCTGTTATTAATCATGATGTAAAAATTAGTTTTGCCATTATTCTTTTTGTTACTGTTTTAACTTTATTTATGATTCTTTTAGATGCATTTATTGGTGGAGAAAGAATTCAAAATAAAAAATCTAATAAAAAAGAAGAAAAAAAAGAACCTGTAATTGAAGAACCAGTT
>JAKSTH010000134.1 GCA_024402655.1 Treponema sp.
CTAATACGATATAAACATCCCATATTCCTTTGGAACATTCAAAACCCCATCTGAAGTATTTTGAGTCAAAATATCCTTTATTACTTGTTTTGGTACACTACTCAATGATGTCATACTAGATAGCGAATAAATATATTCCACCATATCATCAACGTTGGTAACTTCTAAAGAATCAATATATTCTTTTTTTTCAACATTTGAAAATATTTTATTCAAAATCTCATACCCATTTTGAAGTGTAAAACTCTTATTAAGATTATCTTCAACCGCATATTCAGATAGAATTTTGGAAAGATACTCTGTAATCCCATTTTCCCCATACGTCGCACAATAAAAGACACCACCTTTTTTTAATACACGGCGCACCTCAGATAATCCTTTATCTAAATTGGGAACATGATATAACATCATATTTGCAATAATAATATCAAAACTGTCATCTTCATAAGGTATATCTTGAATGTCCAAAACTCTATATTCAATATTGTCATAGTCCCCTACCATTTCTTTTGCAGTAGCTACCATTCCCTCTGAAAAATCGGAAAGTATTATTTGGGAACAGTCTAAAATCAATGATTCTCTCCCTTTCCACATATCTCCTGTTCCACAGCCTAATTCTAGCACTTTTGCACCTTTATCAATTTTATAATTTGAAACTATCCAATTTCCAAATCCCATTTTATTCGTAGAATATTTTTCGTGGATAGATATTCTAGTAATTAAATTATTTGCAGTTGCATACTGTTGTTTCACTAATGATTTATCATTTATCTTGCTCATACCAAACCTCCGACAACGTCTAACTATCTCGACAACTTCTAATTTGTTAAATTCTGAAAATTGGAATTTAGTTCCTTAATCTTCTGGAGACAATATATGCTTCCATGATAACATTTCCTGCATCAGTATTTCTCGTAATTCTACAAACTCATTTATTCCATCTTGGAATGTTGCTTTTTTTAATTTACTCTGGGCTAATTTATTTTTATCTGTCTATATTATAAAACACACAAATGTAAAAAGGGAGAAAGATATTAATTCAAAATATTTTTTTCCAGAAAATCCGCCACTCCATCTTCGTCACATGACAGGGTTTGGGCTGTGGCAATGGCTTTTACTTGTGGGATGGCATTTCCCATTGCAACTCCAATTCCGGTGGCTTGCAGCATTCCTATATCAGAAAAATCATCACCAAAAGAAATCATATTTGCAGTTGGAATGTTCAGGTATTCAGAAAGAAACTGAACTCCATGTTCTTTGGAAGCAGTTTTTGGAGAAAATTTGTACCAGGGAATGTCGCTGAATAATACAGCACTGCAGTTTGGAAAATCTTTTATAATTGCCTGGGCTTTGGTTTCATCATTTGTCTGAACACAAAACTTCATGGCTGGCTGACCAAAATTTTTTAAATCATCATATTTAGATTCAGGGAAATACTGGGAAGATTTATTTTCTTTTTTGTTCCAGTAAAAATCATTTAAAGTATCTACTGTAATTTCTGCATCTCGTCCGCAGACTTCATAAGTTTTATTAAAAAGTGCCTGAGCCTCTTCTGTTGAAAATTCTTCTGTGTGAATCAGCTGGTCTTTATAATAAATGGAAGCGCCTGCATTTAGAATAAGAATGTCTGGATTCATTAGTTTTTTATATTCTTCTATTCTTGTAAGACCACGACTGGTGTTAAAACCTACTAAAATGCCTTTTTCCTGACATTTTTTTAATGTGTTGATTGTTCGTTGTGAAATGGTAGCATCGCTACGAAGAAGAGTAAGATCTAAATCTACGAGAATTATTTTTATTTCCATAGGAAATTATAAATTCTTTTTGTAAAGCATACAAGGACGTCCGCCGGTTTCGTAATTTAAATCTTCTTTAATTTTGTTTTCTTCTACTAAGTAACTTAAATAATGACGTATTGTGACTATAGAAATACCTAATACTTCAGAGATTTTGTCTACTGTAGTCCAGTTAGGATTTTCATCAAAATAATGAACAACTAAATCCAATGTTCTTTTTTGAATTCCTTTAGGATATTTGTAATCAGTTGATTTGGAATTGCTATTGGTTGTTATAATTCTGTCTATGCAGTTTTGGTCTAATGTTGTATTTTTCTTTAATACAGAATATTTTGCAGAAAATTTTTCCAGTGCAATCTGGAAACGTTCAAAATCGAAGGGCTTAATAAGGTAATCAAGAACACCTAAATGCATTGTTTCTTCCAGTGTTGCTGTATCATTTGCTGCAGTTACCATTATAACTTCCACCTGAATATTTTTTTCACGAATGCATTTTAGTGTTTCAACTCCATCCATAACAGGCATATATACATCCAGAACTACAAGATCAATCTTATTGTTTTCCAAATATTCAATGGCTTCTTTTCCATTTTTACAGGAAGCAGAAACCTGAAAATCTTTATTTTTACGAACATACTGTTCATTTATCATTGCAACCATAGGATCATCATCAACAATTAATACTTTGTAATCTGACATTTAACACGCTCCTTATTTGAAATTGGTATTTTTTAATATAACAGTAAAACAGGTTCCTGCATTTTCCTGTGTTTCAAAGAAAATCTCTCCTCCAAGACTGTTAATCAGTTGTTTTGTATGATAAAGTCCAACTCCACGCCCATTGCCTTTTGTTGAAAAACCGTTTTCAAAAATCTTTTCTTTATTTTCTTCTTTTATGCCAATTCCAGTATCCCGAATAACCATAAGCAGTTGTCCCGGCTTTGTGTAAACTCCAAAATGAAGTTCTTTTACATCTTTTTCAGAAAGATTCATTGCATCAAATGCATTGTCTAAAAGGTTTCCTGTAATTGTAACAAGCGCTTCTGACGGAATATTTATATGTTTGGAATGATAAGAAATATCATCTTTCAGTAAAAATTTAACATTGCATTCCGAAGCACGGGCTATTTTTCCAATAAGAAGAGCCGCAAAAGAAGGATTATCAATTGCTTTTACAACAGTACTGACTGTTTCTTTTTGTATGATGGAAATATTTTGAATATAGGATTCTGCTTTTTTATATTGCCCGATTTGAATTAATCCAAGAATAACGTGAAGTTTATTTGTAAAATCGTGATTATTAGCCCGCATGGAATCTACAAGAAATTTGGTTCCTTCGAAATCTTCTGTGAATTCGAAAAACTGTTTTTTGATTTTTTTAAATAGAGCAGCACTAATTAATATTTCAACTACTATAGCTATAATAGTAACAATAAGAAAAAGAAGAATAGTTCTAACGGTTATAAGCCGGATAGAGGATTCAAGACGGATTGTCATAATAAAACCAATATACTGATTCTGTTCATCTATTATTGCAGAATAAGTTCGTCTTTGAGGACCAGAAGGACCATTGCTTTTTTCTATAAAATAATTTGTATTATGTTTTTTAAAATCAGGAAGAACTCCGTCGTAAATTGTATTAATTAATTCATGATTTGAGTGATAGACGCGACGGTTATTAGTATCAACTATGGAAATAATATCTACGTTAGTAAGTTCATTAACTAATTCATCCATGTAATCACATAACTGTTGTTGAGTATCGTGTTTCACATAAAAATAAAGCTTTGTAATTAATTGTGAAGTATTGTGCAGATTTTCATCTATTGCTTTGCTGTTTGATTTTATTGCTATAAAAGTTCCACCTGTAGTTAAAAGAATGGTAATAAGAATTATTAATAAGATTTGTGTGGTTTGAATTTGTTTGCGAAGTGTTAATAATGAAGTTTCATTTTTAATTCTTTTCACAAGTTAAATATACCATATTTTAAGGTTAGAGAAAAGTTTTGAAAGTAAAAAAAATGAAGCGATAACTGTATTTGTATTTTTAATCTTTCTAAAAATTGCTGATTTTTTTCCATCTGTTATTATTTCCATGTAATTAAGAAATGGAGGTGTAATAAAATTACAGTTATGTAGTTTTTGAAAAAGGAACATGGAAATAGGACATTTATTTGAAACATTAATGCTTATTTGTTTTGGATTTTCCTGGCCACTTAATGTAATAAAAGCATATAAGGCTAGAACAACAAAGGGAACAAGTTTAGCTTTTATTTTGCTGATTATTACAGGATATGTGGCAGGAATTGCTGCAAAATTTTTGAATAATCAAATCAATTATGTATTGGCGGCTTATTTTATAAATCTTGCAATTGTAATGACAAATGTGGTGGTTTATTTTAGAAATCTTAGTCTGGATAAAAAGAATGAGAGTAAGGTTACTAAAATTAAGATATATGAACTTCAGCAAAAATATAAAGATACAACAAATACACAGGAGAAAAATATGAATTATCAGGAATTAAACGGAATTGCAAAAACAAATCAGGTTGTTTTAATGGGTGGCAGTATGGATCAGCTTATACCTGTTACAGAATTAGCTCAATCTTTTAGTTTTAATTTTGAACTTTATAACAGAAGCTCAGAAAAACTTTCTGTAAAAAACGCTGTTGAATATTTTAATAATATGATTGCACCAATTACTCCAGAAGGTATTATTATTCACCTGGGTGATGAAGATTTAAATCTTTTTACTTCGAATCCAACAGAATTTGATAAATATTACTTAGACTTACTTTCTGCTGTAAGTGCCTGCAACAGAAAAATGAGAATTGCTTTGGTTTCTGTAAATAATCCTTCTAAAAATGAAGTAATTAAGAATATGAATGCTCATATAAAATCGATTGCATCAAGTTCAAAATGTCAGTTTGTTAATCTTGATAATGCTGCATTATGGACTCCAAAAGCAAATAAGGCTGCTCTTGATTTTGCATACAGCATGGGGCTGCAGGTTCGTAAACCTTTGTTAAATGTTGCAGAAATCCTTTATAGTTATGCTTGTCTTGAACTTAAAGCAGAAACTTTGGATCAAACTCTTGTTGGTTAATTAAAAGGAATAGCAGTTTGACAATTCTTGTTCTCCTAATATAAACTTAATAGGATATATCAGGAGAACAAAATGAATTTAATTGGAACTGCTTTAGAACGAACTGAATCAAATCCTTTATATGTTGAATTTAAAAATAAAAATCCAGTTTTAGATGATGAAAAATTCCAGTGGAAGTGCTGGATGGTAAAAAAATATTTTCACGATAATGTTGTAATAAATCTTATAAAAATTGTTATTGGGGTTGCTCTTCTTATTGTTTCAGGTTCAACAATTTTATTACAGATAAAAAGCAAAGGGTTAAAGTCTTTTATGATGGTTACCTGTCTTTCGCTTGGAATAATAATGACAATGACCGGGCTTATTTTTGTAATTTCAAATCATAACTGTAAAAAAAATTTTCAGGATTTTTTGTGGGATGAAGATGCAGAAAATACTGAAGACAGTCTTGCCACTAAGATAATTCAATTTTATAGCAGAAA
>JAKSTH010000135.1 GCA_024402655.1 Treponema sp.
GCATTCATTACTGATATTTTTGTAATCATGTTATGTCTTTGTCTTGGATTTTTTATTGTTAATCTTATTTCAACCAATGACATAAAATTCACTTCCTTCATCAACTATGTAGTCTTTTTACCTGCAATAATGTTAATTTTCATTTTACTTGGACTTTATCCAGGTGTTATGATTTCTCCTGCAGAACTTGTTCGTAAATATGCAACCGGAACTTTTTTTAGTTTTGCCTTAATTATTTTCTCAATTCTTTATTCACATACTCAAGACTGGGTTTTTATGAAGGCAATTGTTGCGTACACTCAGGATGTTCCTCTTTTATGCGCTTTTATTCTGGCTTTCATTTTCTCTTTGTTCCTGTTACCAGGTATACGAAGTTTAGCTAGAAAAATTTTTGCCGGATATAAATGGTACGGGGTTCCTGCCGTTGTTTACACTACTGACAATGCTGCCTCTGCAGTTATTGATAAACTTCTTTCAAAAAAATATCTTGGTTATACACCATGTTGTATTATTGAAACAAACGTTACTCAAGACAACTATAAAGGGATTCCAATTTTCTCTGATAAAGATACGGAAATCTTAAACTTCATTCATTCTTACAATATTAAAAATGCAGTTATTTGTGATTATAAAGGCGATATTCCTGAAATTATGAATCACTATCGCTATACAATTTCTATTGCAAAATCACAGAACAGTTTTACAAGTACTCAGCATATTAAAGATATTGACGGAATTATTGGTTTTGCTTCTACTCATAACCTTACATTTAAGTCTAATCTTGTCATAAAACGAATGCTTGATATTGGTCTTATTCTTTTGTTTTCACCAATTCTTATTCCTGTTTTTCTTATTTTAATGATTCTTACAAAGATAACTTCTAAAGGCCCTATTTTTTACGGTCATAAAAGAGTTGGAAAAAATGGAAAAGAATTTAAATGCTGGAAATTCCGTTCTATGAATATCCGTTCACAGGAAATGCTGGAAGAAATTCTTGCAACAGACCCTGTTCGTCGTGCTGAATGGGAAGCTGAAAGAAAATTTAAAGATGATCCTCGTGTTACAAAATTTGGCAAAATCCTTAGAAAAACAAGTTTAGATGAACTTCCTCAGCTTATAAATGTTCTTACTGGCCAAATGAGTTTTATTGGTCCTCGACCTGTAACTGCGCCTGAAATGGAAAAATATGGTCAATATAAAGATTATGTTCTTTCAGTTTTACCAGGACTTTCTGGCATGTGGCAGATTTCTGGACGCAGTGAAACTAGCTATGAAGAACGAATTTATTATGATACCTACTACATTCAGAACTGGTCTGTATGGCTTGATATATGGATTTTAATTAAAACAGTTGGTGTAGTATTAATCGGTAAAGGAGCTTATTAATTATGAAAAAACTGGCTGGAATTTTTGCATTCCTTTTAATTTCTTTATATTCATTTGCTGCTGATTTTCAGATTACAAAAGTTGAATATACCCTTAATCCTTCTAGCTGGAGTTTTTTGCCTACAACAAAACAAGAATTACTGGATATAAATGTACCAGTTGATAAAAACCGTTTATTTTCTACCAAAGAAGAATTAGAAGCTTATATTTCAGACTATAAACAGCGTTTATATAACACAAGAGTTTTTGATTCCATTGATGTTCAATATTCTGTTGAAGAATCTAAAGAAATTAATTCTGTTACTCTTAAAGTTGAAACAACTGATACTGTAAGCATGCTTGCAGTTCCATATCCAAATTATAATTCAAATTCAGGACTTGTTCTAAAGATTAAAGCAAAAGATGCAAACTTTCTTGGAACTATGAATACAATGTCTACAGATTTGAATATTGCTATAAGTAATGAAAAAGATGTAGGTCTTGGTATTAATTTTAATTTTGATTATCCATTCAAAGCTGGTATTTTTAATATGATTTGGCTTAATGATTTGGGTATTAACTATACTTTTGGTGAAGATATGCCTGAATGGGGCATTAAGACAGGCCTACTTGCTTCACTTCCAAAAGATAACATTTCTTATCAGCTTAAAATAACTCAGGCTTTTAATAATAATCTGGATTATAAAGTTTATAACGATAACATGTATTTTGATACAGTGATTACTTTTCAAACACCTGTAAAACTTTGTATGTCTGATTCCCTGGGTGCTATTACAACTACCCCATATATTACTTATGATCAGAACTGGGATTTTAACGGAATTACAGAAGAAAATGCATCTCTTTCTAGTCCTTCCCTTTCTTTTGGTAATACTTTAAAATTTGGTCGTGTAAACTGGAAAAATAATTTTAGAACAGGTCTACAAAGTTCATTAAATTTTGATGTAGATTACAATTTCCAGAGAGAAATCTGGTACCCTTCTGTAACATTTGAAGTTCAGGCTTTTAAAGGCTTCTCATTCTCAGATAAAGTTGACTGTTTTACAAAACTTGGAATCTGTACTGACTTCTTTACATATTATGAATATGTAGAACCTTCTAATCCATTCTTCAATACTGACGGAATTGCTTTTGGTTCACGCCTTCGTGGTATAAAAGATTCTCAAGTTTATGACAACTATGGTTACCTTGGAAATTCTACAACAACACCAGCTTTAATCTGCTTTAATATTGATTTTCCTTGGCATATTTTCTCAACAAACTTTACAAAAGGTTTTATGAGACATTTTAACTTTGACTTTCAGATTTCTCCATTTATTGATATGGCTCTTATTTATAATAAAGCCACAGGCAAGTATTTTGATCCAAAAGACGGATTCTATTCAGCCGGACTTGAAATTCTTGTTTATCCAAAAAAATGGTCTAGTTTCACAGTTCGTGGTTCCATTGGTTACGATATAGGTCGCGGCTTATTGGGTAATTACTTAAATACAGATTGGCGACAGGATGTATCTAAAACTGAAATTACTGTAGGAATTGGCTTACATTATTAAAAAAATGAATTAAGAGATTTTTATATCTCTTAGTTCATACTGTCAAGTTTTATAACAGCTGCATGCTGCCAATATTCACTTGGTGAGTAACGGGCAAGAACCTTTAATAAATCTGTTGAAAAAGTTTTTGCTCCATTCAAATTACTTAATTCGCAAAGTAAATCAAAACTCTTCCAAATATTATTACTGTCACCCCATTCAACCAAATCATTGTAATTTACAATATTTTCCAAAAATGATTTTATATCTTTATATTCGTAAGTTAAATCTCTTTTAGAAATTACATAATCCATTTTTGAAAAACCTGTAATAACTGCAAGGGCACTAAATTGTAAAGCTTTTTCTAACTCACCTTCATCCTTATAAAACTGAGCCAACTGACAATATGCATTCAGACTATAATAATCCTGGAATCTATACATATTAAAGAATTTATCCAAAGTTCCCTTATTGTCTTTTTTAATTAAGCTGGACATAGATTTTATAAGCATGTTTCTTTTTTCTAAAGTTTCAGTACTTGTAATATTTAATAAACGAACTTCGTAAGTATTTTTATCTCCAGATAAACGACTTAAATCTGCCATTAAATAAAGAATTGAATATTTTTCATCGTTAATATCAAGAACTTCACTAAAATCCAAAGCTTTTTTGTAAAAGTTTTCTGCAAGAGAATATTCACCTTCTAACTTATAAATGTCGCCAATTAATTTTTGTGCTTCAGGATACTGTTCCTGTGTTTTTATATAAGAAATCAGACTTTTTATAGAATTATTGAAATATGCAATGCCTTTTTTATGAATATAATAATCTATAATTTCAACAATATCGTATTCATCACGACTTTTAAGTGCATTTTTTACTTTTTCAATATCATCACCAGCAGCTTTTACTTCTCTTGTTGTAAGACTTCTTTCCAGTTTGTTTACTTCTTTTGTAAGATTATCTTTTTTATATCTAATTGCATCTTCAGCATATTTTAATGCATTTCCATAATCCTTGTTATCAAAACACATTAATGCCTGTCTGTAAGCTGTAGAATAATCTGAATTAATTCTTGTTTGAGCAAATAAAGTTGTACAACATAAAAAAAGTAATACTGTAAGAGTTTTTTTCATAAAAGTTCCTGTTTAGAGAGAATTTAATTCTTCTTCAAATACTTTATCGGCATCTTTTGCATCAACCGTTTGAACTATTTTTCCTTTTTTGAAAATAATTACCTTATCTTTTGTTCCAGCAATACCTAAATCAGCATGGCGACCTTCTCCAGGCCCGTTTACAACACATCCCATTACTGCAACTGTAATATCTTTTTTCATAGATAAAAGCTTATTCTGCCAGCGGTCTACAAAAGAATGAACATCGAACCCAATACGGCCACAACGAGGGCAACTAACAAGTTTTACACCTCCTGCTCTTTTACCACATTCTTTTAGAATATTTATTCCTGCTATAACCTCATTTTCTTCTGGTGCAGAAAGACTAACTCTGATTGTGTCTCCAATACCTTCACTTAGCAATGTGTGAAAAGCTATTGAAGATTTTACAATGCCTCCAATTAGAGGACCGGCTTCTGTTACACCAAGATGAAGAGGATTATTATATTTCTGTGCATAAAATCTGTTGCAATCGATTGTTTCCTGTACATCAGATGATTTCATGCTTACTACATACTGATCAAAATTAAAACGATCAAAGATTTCAGCTTCACGAACTGCAGTTTCACAGAGTCCTTGAGCCCGTGTAATTTCTCCAGCAGCAATTTTTTGTTGCAAGTCTTGTGGTAAACTACCGGAATTTATTCCAATTCTTATTGCAACGCCATTATCACGGCATCCTTCAATTACGGCTTTTGTGTTTTCAATTGAACCAATATTTCCCGGATTTATTCTGATTGCAGCAACATTACCTTTTAAACATTCAAGCGCCAGTCTATAATCAAAATGGATATCAGCTACAAGAGGCATGGAAGTTTTTTCAGCAATAAGATTAAGACCAGCGGCACTTTCCATATCTGGAACAGCAAAACGAATAATATCACAGCCAAGAATCTGTAAATCATTTATTTGCTTAATAATTTTTTCTAATTTTTCTGGATTATTTGGAATGTCATCAATTGAATCTTTCCACATTGTCTGAAGAGAAACTTCTGAATCACCACCAATAGAAATACGATTGGTAATTCCTTTTCCACCTAAAAATACTTTCTTTGTCATATATACAGTATAAATTAAAAACAAAAAATAAAAAATAATATTTCTTAATAAAATAAAAATATCTTGAAAAGAAAGTTACAAAAAAAGTTATCCCGAGCGAAGTCGAAAAATTTAAAAAAATGTCATCCCGAGCGAAGTCGAGAGATCTCTATTATAGAGATTCCTCCA
>JAKSTH010000136.1 GCA_024402655.1 Treponema sp.
GGTGCTCTTAAAGATAACTACTTCCTTGATGATGGTGCTTTCCTTGCAGTAAAAATGGTAATTGCTCTTGCAAAAGCAGCAAAAGAAGGTAAAAAGTTAGACAGCCTTATTGAAAAACTTCCTCCATTGGTAGAAGAAGGGGAATATCGTTTTAAGATTAAGGATGAAAACTTTAAAGAATACGGTAAATCAGTTCTTGAAGAATTCAAAAAGAGAGCAGAAGCAGCAGGATACGAAATGCCACATTCTTATGAAGGTGTTCGTCTTTCTTTCAAAGGCGAAGATGTTCAGGGATGGATTTTACTGCGCTTAAGCCTTCACGATCCAGTTATGCCAATGAATATTGAAGGTGGCAGAAAAGGTGATCTTGCAAAACTTATTGAAATTGCAAAGAAACTTACAGACGGTTTTGATAAGTTAGACAGAAAATTCTAATTTTTATAAACATAAATATTTATAAAGAGAACAAATATGACTGATAATATTCAGCGTTTACAAGAAATAATAGATGATTCTCAAAGCATTGTTTTTTTTGGAGGCGCTGGAGTTTCTACAGAGTCGGGTATTCCTGATTTTAGAAGCATAGACGGCTTGTATAATCAACAGTGGAAATATCCTCCTGAAGAAATTATCAGTCATAGTTTTTTTTATAAAGATACAAAAGAATTCTATCGGTTTTATAGAGCAAAACTTTTGCCAACAGGTTTTAAGCCAAACAAGGCACATCTTAAACTGGCAGAAATGGAAGCAGCTGGAAAATTAAAAGCAGTTGTTACTCAAAATATAGACGGACTGCATCAAAAAGCTGGAAGTAAAACTGTTTACGAATTACATGGCAGTACTTTGCGAAATTATTGTCTGGAATGCAATGCAAAATTTGATGAGACAATTATTGCAGAAAGTGAACATTCACCAGACAAATTGCCACATTGCCCAGAATGTGGTGGTCTTATAAAACCCGATGTAGTTTTGTACGAAGAAGGTCTTGATGACTGGACTGTTCAAAATGCAGTACAGGCAATTGCTACCTGCGACACTCTTATTATAGGCGGAACTTCCCTTATTGTTTATCCTGCAGCAAGCTTTGTGGAATATTTTCGGGGCAAACATCTGGTTTTAATCAATAAATCTATAACTGCAATGGATAACCGGGCAGAACTTGTTATTCATGAACCTATTGGCGAAGTACTAAGCAAAATCACTGTCTAATTTTAATTTCTATTACCAGAGTCAACTGACCAGTCAAGCATGTGTACTAATCACGTTTTATATACTATACTTAAATTATGTCGTACGAAGTAACAGCTACCAGACGCCGTCCACAGATTTTTGACAGTCTTGTTGGACAGGAATTTGTTTCTGAAACATTAAAAAGTTCTATCAGATCTGGGAAAATTGCCCATGCCTATTTGTTTACTGGTCCACGGGGATGTGGTAAAACCTCTACAGCCAGAATTCTTGCAAAAGCTTTAAACTGTGCAAAAGGTCCTACAGATACTCCTTGTGGACAATGTTCAAATTGTCTGGAAATTACAAAAGGAAGTTCTCTTGATGTAATTGAAATAGACGGTGCTTCAAATACCAGTGTTGACAATATCAGACAGATTAAAGAAGAGGTAATGTTTCCTCCTGCAAACTGCCGTTATAAAATTTATATTGTTGATGAAGTTCATATGCTTTCTACTTCGGCTTTCAATGCACTTCTTAAAACTATTGAAGAGCCACCAGAGCATGTAATTTTTATTTTCGCTACAACAGAACTTCAGAAAGTTCCTGCAACTATTAAATCCCGCTGCCAGCAGTATAATTTTAGACTTGTTTCTATAGAAAAAGTTAAGAATTGTCTTGCAGAAGCGGCTGCAGAATTAAATATTAAAGCTGATAACGAAGCGCTTTATTGGATAGCCAGAGAATCAACTGGTTCCATGCGAGATGCATATACTTTATTTGACCAGGTTGTTGCTTTTAGCGAAGGCCATCTTACTTACGAAAAAATACGAGATAAATTGGGCTTAGTTGGAATTGACCGTTTGAACATGATTTTTGAATCTTGTGCATATGGCAGAACCGATGAAGTTCTTACTTCCTTAGATGAATTTTTGCAGGGTGGAATTTCTATAGAACAGTTGATTTCTAACTGTGCTGATTATTTAAGAAGCCTGCTGCTTATTAAATCTGGAATTAATAAAGATGCCCTTTTGGGAAATAACATTGAACGCTTTAGTAAAGTTGTTTTGCAGGCTTGGAATCCTTTGCAGGTAGAACGGGGACTTTCTCTGTTTTTACAGCTTTATAGAGATATAAGATATTCACTTTCTCCAAGATATGAATTGGAACTTGCTTTTTCCCGACTTTGCTGGATTAGTCAGTATGTTTCAAATCAGGAAGTTAAAAAGGCAATTGATGCTGCCCACGCACTTTTAGCTGGCGGCACAAATGTTTCAGAAGCTTCAGTAGTTAAAGTAGCTCCTGCTTCGGCTCCAGTTTCAGCAGCACCAGTTTCCCCAGTTCAGGAAGCACCGGTACAAAAAGATATGCCTGTGGTTCCAGAAGGTTTACCAAGACTTTCCATGTTAGACGATCCAAAAGCTCTGGAAGACAGTTTTGACAATCCAAATGGAATACAAGAGGAAAATCAGCCCCCTTTTCATGATGGCGGTTCACTGCCGCCTGAACAAACAGTGGCAGAATTAGATTCTCGCTTAAAACTTCACATTGGTACAGAATTAGAATCTTCTCAAAATGGTCAGACAAACAGCAGTCATTCTTTTGTTATAACAGATGAAGCCAGAAAAGATGCTCAGCTTGCAAGTCGCGATGAAGTTGATGATGAATGGTCAAATGTAGATGAGCCACCAGAAGAAACTTATTATCCTGATGAAGCTCAGTTTATGGACAGTGATTATAGCAGTTATGAAGAACCAGCTCCTGCAACTCAAACTTTTAATCAGAGTGTTCCAACAGGTTCTTTGGAAGGTGGAAAGTCTGCAGAACAGATTAGAGGTCTTGTTACAGCTGCTTTAGCCGTATCAGATGGTTTTGCTGCAAGTGCACTGGAAAAAACCGGGCCATGGAATCTTAAAGCAGACAGCATAGAAGTAGTAATTGCCAATGATTATGACAAAGAACTTATAGAAAAAAAGAAAAATGAAATTATGGAAGAAATTTCTCAGGTTTGTGGAAAACCGATGGGATTTTCAGTAATTTTAGATAAAGGCATAAATGTTCAGGAACAGAACAGTAAACAGGAAGTAGAAATCCCAACTCAGGTACAGATTTTACTTGAAACATTTAAGGGAACTGTTGTTGCCGGCAAAATTTAGCAGAAATACTGGAGGAATTATGAACCCATTTGATTTATTAAAAAATACTCAGGCTATTAAAGAACAGTCTGAAAAAATGCAGAAAGAACTGGAAGAAATTTCAGTACAAGGTTCTTCTGGTGGAAGAATGGTAACCGTAACAATGAACGGTAAATTTGAAATGACAGGCATTAAGCTGGATCCAATTTGCGTAGATAACAGAGATGTACAGATGCTGGAAGATTTAATTGTTGCTGCTCATAAAAATGCTGTTGATAATGTTCAGGAAATGATTAAGTCAAAAACTACATCACTTCTTGGCGGTATGGATTTAAGTCAATTTGGATTATAATTTAAGCAGGTAAGCCTTGCTTTTATTATTCTTTTGGGGTGGGAAAACAATTGAATGCATTTGATGATTTAGCTGGAAATTTTGCCAGATTGCCTGGTATTGGTAAAAAAAGTGCCGTTAGAATGGTGAACTGGCTTTTAAAACAGGATTCTATGTATGTAAAAAAATTTGCACAGAATCTGGCTCAGCTTCAGGAAAAAATTAAACCTTGTTCGGTATGCGGCATGTGGACAGAAGAAGATCCTTGTCCTATATGCTCCAGTCCTTTGCGAGAACCAACTCAGATTTGTGTTGTAGAACAGTCACAGGATATTTCTACTATAGAAGGTTATGGTGAATTTAAAGGGCTTTATCATGTTCTTGGTGGTCTTATAAAACCATTGGAAGGGGTAGGGCCAGCTCAGTTGGCAATTCAGCCTTTGCTTCAGAGAATTAAAGAAGGACAGATTTCAGAAGTTATTATTGCAACAAATCCTACACTTGAAGGCGATTCTACTGCCCATTATTTAAATAAAGTAATCAGTGAACTGGAAATGAGTGAGAAACCAAAAGTAACAAGACTTGCTACAGGAATTCCTGTTGGCGGAGATTTGGAATATGTTGATAAAAGAACTTTAACTTTAAGTTTTAGAGGAAGAAGCGAATTTTAATACGGAGTAAAAATGAATTTAAAAAAGATTTTATATGCTGGTATGCTTGCAATGCTTTTTGTAAGCTGTAAAAAAGAAAATACAGTTGTTTATAAAGGTTTTGATTACAGCGACTGGCTTAATAGAGAAATTGCAGAAGAATATAAAGTAGAATTTAATCTTGATGATAATACTTTTCAGATTACAGAAACAGAACTTAGTTTTCCAAAAGATAAAGCCTTGCTGGAAGTAGAAAGAGTATTTATTACAAAAGGGGTTTTTACTGGAAATCCACAGGAAGATGGAAAAATAGTTTTTAATGCGCAGGAATATTCTGAAGATAATGTAAACTGGATAACTGATGCTTACAATTTTTCTTATGATATAGAAAACAATCAGTTTGAAACAGAATATTATCAGGTTAAAAAAATAGAAAACTTAAAAGAACACAAAGAAATTTCAAAAAAGATGAATAATTTTTCAAACGTGCTGTCTAGTATTTGGGAAAATCAGTTGAATGCAGATAAAATTAAGTCTTATTTTGAAAAAGCAGAAAAGGTTTCTACAGAATTATTATTACTTTGCGACAGTTCTACTTGGACAGAAGAAGATACATTTTATTTTAATCGTTTGAATAAAACTTTGGAAACTTACAAAACACTTTTTAAGGAATAAAAAATGACAGCAACAGAAAAATATTTGGCAATGAATAATGAATTTTGCAGACTCAGAGATGCGATTTATGAGTGCGATGTGGAAGAGGCAGAAGAAGATGAAAGAGTCCAGAAAAATGTAGAACTGGCTCTTGGCATAATAGTTCAGTATCTTGATTACTATAAAGATTTAAATGGTGTAAAAACCAGACAAAAACAATAAATTATTGCAAAAAAAAATGCTCCGTTACCGGAGCATTTCTTATATTAAGCTATATT
>JAKSTH010000137.1 GCA_024402655.1 Treponema sp.
TTATTCCATCAAAGTAAAAAAATAACTGGTAACATCTTCTTCGTCCATGCCGGAAAGAAGCCAGGAATTGGTGTGAAATAGAATCTGGGCTGGAGTGGAGTCTTTTCTGATATAGGCAAGTGCATACATTCCCACCCGGTTGTCGCAGCTGGCCGCAACATAATTTTCCAAGGCCGGTTTCTGTAAAAATATCATACTATGACTGTCACGAACTTCTGTTACTTCTGGTGTTCCATGATGAGAAAAATCTGTTGAAATCAGCAAAAAATCTTTCTGGCGTTTTTCTTTTGAATTAAAATATGGTTCTATGACTTCTGCCAGTTTTTGTGCATAAGGAACATTCATTGGAGCTTCAGTAACTACTGCCACAACCACCACTTTTGCCTCTGGAAAATATTTTTTTATGTATGGCATTAGTGTTGAAGCACCATGTTCTACTGTAAACATCTGATTATCAGCCTGTTCATCCAGAGCATTTTTTATTTCACCTGTGATTTCCAGATTTGACTGAACATATTTTCCGTTAGTACAATCCCATTGAACTTCCGCCACAGAATAATCATAACAGCTTAAACCAAAATGAGAGGGACAGATGATAAAAAAATTTTCCACATCCCGTCTTTCTTTAATTTCACTAAACCAGGTGTCTATAAGCTTATCTGTTAATTGATGATGGCTTACTGTTCCGCACCAGGGATAAAAATTTTGAGGAAGAGTATAATCTGCCTTTGGCCATAAAAGCCATTCTGGTGCCATATAATTATCGCTGGCCCAGGTTGGCATTATAGGAAGAGCTGATAAAGTTTCGACTTTTTGTGCAGTTCCAAGATTCTTCTGACTTTTACTGCAGCCTGAAAAAAGCATAATAAAAATCAGAAGAAAAAGAATTGTTCTAATTGTCTTTTGGCAATGACCAGTTTGCTTTCCAGAAAGGTTCATAAGCACTTAAATCCTTTTCGTTGTAAACTGTCTGCTTCCACTGTTCATCTGTAAGACGGTCACCCATAGAATGATAGAATTCGTAATAAGAAGGAATAAATCCTACAGCAATACGTTTTCCACCCTGACCATCATTTAAAGGAACATAAATCTTTTTAGCAGGACCAACACCAACTTCCAGAACTACTCCAAATTCTGTATTTGTGAAAACATCGGCAACACAAGCCATCTTCTTTTCGTCGCCATCAATATAACCTGAATAATCAACAATAAGTCTTGTAAGAGAAGATGGAATTGTTCGAATCCAGTTGTTTTCTTTTTCTGAAATTGGCTTGTCACTAATTTCATTTAAAACAATGTCGTAAGCCATTGAATATATGTCATAAAGTCCGTTCAATTTTGTTTTTGCAGAGGCATCAATAAGATTATATTTGTTCATAATCTTAGTCAGATTATCTATAGAAAGAAGACTATATTTCCAGAAATCTAAATCTGGTTCAATGTAGTTTATAAAAGATGGCACTGGCTTTGTTCTGTAAGTTGGCTCCAAATCATCACCGCCGGCACGCTCTGCATAAACTTGTTTTACATAAAGAATTGTGTCGTGACGAAGTTCTGCCCAAGTTGAATGTGCTGCATTAAGAGCTTTAATACTCCACAATGGAGATTCAGTAAAGTAGAAACCCTGTCCCTGTTCAAAATTTGCCTGAGCTTTTATAGTAGCAAGCACATTGGTATAGTATGTCTGAGTCCAGAATTTTTCATCAAACTTGCTGTATTCACTCTGAAGTTCATTAAGTGTTTCTTTTAATTCTTTACCACCATAAAAATGATTAACATCACCATTAATTTCAGATTTTTCATAATCATCTTTAAGAAGTAATTCTGCTGTTTTTGAACCAAATACTTTCATAATATCAAGACCACGAACAAAATCTCTGCTGTAGATTGTTGGTGCACAAACCTGCTGATGAACATTGGAATCATATGTAAATCTCTGACCAAGGAAACGCCAGCCCATTGGAGGTTTTAATCCGTCTTCTGAAGGTCCCAGGAACACTGAATTTCCGCTGATTGCAGGAGGTCTTAATCTTTCATGACAGATTCTTACGATTTCTTCATAATTTTTTACATCAGAAGCCCATTCGCTAAAATCTGTTACATTTTGTTCTTTCCAGATTGGAAGTACATCTGCAAAACCTAAATCATCTGACATACCAATCAATTCTGTAATTGGATCAAAAAGAGCTTCCCATTCTTTGTATAAATCTGGATTATTTTTTACTGTATCTGTAATTGCCATTGCAATCGGAAGCATTTTTTTCATTTCGTCGTCTGTTTTAGGATTAAAACCACTTTTTGCAATACAGAAATGAATGCGTCCAAACCACATCTGGGCACGGAAATAAGCTTCAAGCCTACCATTTTTTGTATAATGGCCTCTTGGTTTATACTGAGTAAAATCTTCCCTTGTTTCAAAAATGGCAGTTTCTGATACAGGGCCCAGATTCATTACAGAATTATAATCTTTTACAACTTTTTCTGAGTATTCTGAAAGGATTGCATCCTTATCAGGAAATTTTTCATTTGTTGGACGTCCCCAGTCATCATATTCCTGTACAGGAGCCATACGAAGACAAATTTCTGGAACCTGGAAATAATTAATTGCCTTCTCTTTTACATCTTCTGGCAAATCAGTTCTTGCTTCCAAAGCCGAAATAAAATGCTTTGTAATTTCTAATAATCTTGGAATAAAGAAATTTTCTTCTGTGTCTGCAAGAAGTTTATCAAAAATTTTATGCTGGGAATGTGCAATTAAATCTGTTGTAATAAATACAGGAGTAATTTTGTCTAATTCAGTATAACTGTTAATAAAATCATCAACTTCTGGATAATCTGGCCATTTAGCATCCTGAATAGCAAGTCTGTTTTTTACAAGAGATTTTTTAACATTATCTGACAAAGCAGTATAACCTGTTACCGGATAGAATGTTTCTGGCACACCATTTGTACGGTAAAGCATGGAAATTACTTTCTGGTAATCCAAACCACCGGAAAGTGCAATCAAATCTGCACCATAAACATAACCAGTTTTTCCATTATATTCTGCTTTATAGAAAAAATTGTAGCATTCACCAAAATAATAATATCCATAAGCTCTGGAATACCATTCCTCAGTGTCTCCATTTCTTATTATTCCATCAGGATCTATTTTAATAATAGTTCCCAAAGGTATTGGAGTTCCTTTCATGGCAGGATTTTTCATTACCCATCTTTTTTCACCGTCAACTTCTTTTAAGGTAAAATTGTCTGGGCTATAAAGTTCACAAACTTCACTTCCAACTACTGCAGTTGTATAATCTGATGTTTGTTCCAGCCCAAAACTGTCCAGTTCACCAAATTTCAACTCATCTTTAAGATACTTTGCATGAGCTTTTGCAGTTGTTCCAGAAGGGCTGCCAGAAAGATTAATTGTATTTAAAACAAGGTTTAGCGATTCAGGTTCTTTCATATCATAATTAAATGCCAGAACCGATTTATCTGAATCTTCCTGAGTGGTAGAATCAGCATTTGTAACAGTAACTTCCGGAGTTTTTGCTTCTTCGATTAATTTCTCTTTTTTTGAACAAGAAATAAGACTCAGCACAAGAACTGCTGAAATCAATAAAAATACTTTTTTCATAATTTCTCCCAATTGTTAGTAGAATAATTATATTTTAAAGTTTAAATGATTTCCATAATGTGACATATTAGAATCATGAAAAATCTGATTAAATACATCCTGTTTTTCTCTGCCTTTTTTTTAATTTTGATTCTCTCAGTCAGCTGCAGTAAAACTAAAACTAATGTGTTTATTAGCGACAGACACGGACTTTCGTTTAATCCTGTAAAGCTTCAGATTTTGACCAGATCCGGAAATAAAGAAAATGCAAATACTCTGGTTCTTTTTGACCACCACAATGATGTTTCTTCTGACCTTTCATCTGTAAAAAGCTATAACTGGGTTGGAAACCTTATAGATGAAGGCTTAGTTAATAAAGTTATTTGGGTTTCTGCACTTAAACTGAATGATTTAGAAATTGCTTCCAGAAAAAACTGGCTGATTAATAATATGGAAAAAACTTCTCCTGAATTTCAGGAAAAAGTTCTGTCTGCTTTTGAAATAATTGATTTTGAAACTTTATCAAAAAGAAAGCTGAAAAATGCAGTAATCACTTTTGATTTTGACATTCTTACAGAAAACTGCGGCCAGACTTTTAATGAGCAAAGTGCCTTTATTAAAAAAGCAGTAAAGTGGATGAAAAAATCTGAATCTCCACTTGTTACCCTCGCTCTTTCAGCTGTGTATCAGGCAAATCCGGAAGAAACCTGGAACTGGCTTGCCACATTTTTGGAAAACGCTGATTTTTCTGGTGACTGGTATTTTCAAAGCGGTTACTACAATGAACAAAACGAAAGCAACGAAGATTTAACAGGCTGGGCAAACTGGAAAAAATCACCACAAATTTTTAATCACTATGAAAACAGTTTTTATAAAGGTGCTTATTTATGGTTGAATGCGCCATTAAAAATACAAAAGCTTCTTGGAAGTAAAAACCTTAC
The DNA here is from genome assembly GCA_024402655.1 of Treponema sp. Taxonomy (GTDB): domain Bacteria; phylum Spirochaetota; class Spirochaetia; order Treponematales; family Treponemataceae; genus Treponema_D. Next base: position 4,543 of record JAKSTH010000137.1, read on the forward strand.
TCCTTTTGGTGGAAGTGCCACAGAAGATGTAATTCAGATTTTTAATCAGGCTAATAAAAACTATTCTTCAGATTTTAATTCCCTTAATTCTTTTAAAACCATGGAACATATGACTCAAATTGCCAGAAATGCCATTGAGCAGACAGTTGAGGGAAAAATATTTTATCCATTGGAACAAAATATAAGTTTTACAAATCCGGAAAGTAAAGGAATTGCAGTACGAATCAGAACAACAGAAAACGATAAAGGTTGTTATGCCCTGTATTCCTGCAAATTTGAAGATGCTTCTATAGAGTATGCAGCCTGTGAAGCCGCAAAAGATCCTCGATATGGTTTTCTTACTTCAACTACAGACCAAAACCTTTTTATTAATATCACAATTTTTGATTCCTGGACCCAGATGAAAGACTGTTACGATTTTATTCCCGGCTACGATTCTCTTTTAATAGAAGACCTGGCTTTTACAAATAAAGACGAACAGTTTACTCTTTTACAAAGTGCCATTGCCAGCGAATATAACTGCTCCAAAGACGATTTTCTGGAACGAATCTGCCGCAAAGCAAAACTTCCAGCCGACTATTATAAAACCGGAAATCTGAAATTTTACAAAGCCGCATCTATTACTTTTACGGATGGGTTGTAATTTT
>JAKSTH010000138.1 GCA_024402655.1 Treponema sp.
GTGTGGAAAGGAATGTTGTCTTTACCAATAAACTGGAACAAATCAACTTTTTCTTTTCCTTTAGCTTCTTCCGATTCTGATGGCATCCACCAAGATTTCCAGTCAAAGCTCTGTTTTCCTTCTTTAATCAGTTCATCTGCAAGCTGTTTTGTAATAGAAAGGTAACCGATTGGAGCATTGAACCAAACATAGAATACTTTATCTTCATAACCTTCTTTTGGTACTGGAATACCCCATTTAAGATCACGAGTAATACCTCTTTCCTGAAGTCCATCACGAATCCATGCTTTTGTCATGTTGATTGCATTGTCAGACCAGCGGCCTTCTTTAGAAGTTTTTTCTACCCATTCATCAAGTTTTCCACTTAATGCAGGAAGGTCAATGTAAAGATGTTTTGTTTCACGAACTTCTGGAGTATTTCCACAAGTATGACATTTAGGATCTTTAAGTTCGATTGGATCAAGTAACGAACCACATTCATCACACTGGTCACCGCGGGCTTTTGTAGAACCACATTTAGGACAAGTTCCATCTACATAGCGGTCTGCAAGGAACATGTTACAGTGAGGACAGAAAAGCTGCTTATTTACATGTTCTTTAATTAAACCTGCTTCATCAAGATCTTTAAAAAGGCTCTGTGTAATTTCTGTACACTGTTCGTTAGAAGTACGGCCAAATTTATCAAAATTAATGTTGAACCATTTATAAATATTTGTGTGTTCTTTATAGTAATGGTCACAAAGTGAACGAGGATCTGTTTTTTCCTCTAAAGCTTTAGTTTCTGTAGCAGTACCATATTCATCTGTACCACAAACATAAAGGGTATCGTAACCACGGCTACGGCAGAAACGTGCAAATACATCACCAGAAAGGGATTGAATAATGTTTCCAAGATGTGGGATATTGTTTACATAAGGTAAAGCAGCAGTAATAAGTCTTCTATTCATTTTGTGCCTCTTAAATATTTCATTTAATTAAATTGCAAATATTATAATGAATTTTTGTATTATTTACAAATACCTGAGGCAGTTTATGAAATTATATTAATGTATAGACTTTAAGGTAAACATACTTGTCATCTGAATCTGGAACTTTAAAAAGATTCATAATAATTCGCATATGTCTTTTTTCACCCTGATAAAATCTTTCGTATTCCATAATCCTAGTTTCATTTTTTGTTGTAAAATTCTTTAAAAGATTTTCTCTGCACAGAAAATTATAAAAATCTTCCTGATATTCTGGACAAACGAGCTCATTAGTAATGCGGTCCACAGAAATATCGTAATCGTTTTCTTGAATTGCAGTTTCATCTTTCCAGTCATGCTGTTCTGTGTAGTCCAATATTATGTTTTTTGTAATGTTTACTACAGTTGAATACAATTCTGTTCTTACAAGACTCTGATTAAATTCAAACAAGTGGTCTGCAATCATATCTACATTAGAATGATTTGTTGAAATTTCCTGTTTTTCAAGAATGATACTGTAATCATCAGAATTAACAGGTTTAGAATAGAAAAAGCCCTGTATATTATCACATCCTATGCTTTTAAGGAAATTTACCTGAGTTTCGTTTTCAACACCTTCTGCTGTAATTTTAATGCCCAGTTCCTTTGCAAGTGCAATTGTATGTTCAATAAGACGGTTTCCGCTGTAATTTCCAATATAATCAATAAGACTTTTATCCAGCTTAAGAGTGTCAAAATGCATAAGGTTTAGAGAAGCCAAAGAAGAATATCCTGAACCAAAGTCATCCATAATTAAAGAAAAACCAAATTTGTGGAAATTGTCTGCCAGTGTACTTACATCTTCGTTTGTAATTGCCGCTGTTTCTGTAATTTCAATTGGAACATATTTTGGATCAATCTTTACGATTTCTGCAATGTGTTTATATTGTTCTGCAACATTTTTATAGTAAAGACTTACTCTGGAAAGATTTACAGAAACTGGAACAATATTTTTTCCTTCATCCAGCCACTTTTTCTGCAGCATACAAACATTACGGAAAATATATTCATCCAGATTTCGAATCATATTGTTTCGTTCAAAAAGAGGAATAAATACTCCAGGACTGATTATTGTACCGTCACTTTTTACCCAGCGAACAAGAGCTTCTGCCCCTTCCAGTTTATGTGTTTTTGGAGTGTATTTTGGCTGGAACCAGATTTTAAATTCTTTTCTTGCAAGTGCTTCTTCAAAGCTGTCCATCATTTCTTTTTCAGCAACAAGCCGTTTTGTATCTTCTATACTGAAAAAGTCATAATTCTGTTTCTGACTGAATTTAGCATTATGTTTAGCTGTAACAGATTCATTGTATGCCAGTTCTATTTTTTTTGCCGGACTCCAGTAAGAAACACCAAAATATGGCTGAAGCTGAGGCACATCTAAATCTACAGAAACAACCATAAGTGCAAGAGTTATACTTTTAATTCTGGAAATTATTTCTTCTTTGTTTTCAGTAGGAATAAAAATAATATAATGGTCTGCATTAATATGAGCAGCAAATTCACCATTACGAGAGTCAATTCCAAAACGAATACATTCCCAAATTGCTTTAATAACGTCATCACCACGAGAAATGCCGCAAATTGAGTTTATGATTTTAAAAGAATGAATGTCTAAACTGATAATTGAACCATTTTTAGCTTCTTCTACAACTTTTTCCTTGAATTTATAATAATTCATGCCGTTTGTAATTGGATCTTCATAGGCATATTTTTCAAGTTCCGAAGTTAAATATTCATCATCCCATTCTTTGGATTTTGTATAATCTTTTATTATAGAAAGAGCACAAATTTCGTTAAATTCATTTTTTGTAAGAAGGAAAAGTTGATGAAAGAAAATCCTCTTTCCATTAATATTTTCACCCCAATAATTTATGGTGTATTCCCTTCTTCCTTCTTCAAAAATCCTAATAAGTTTTTCTCTTAAAACAGATAAATCTGTAAGATTTTTTTGGGTTGTGTCGGGAATCATTAATTCTGCCCATTTGTTTATAAAATCAGAAAACTGGCAGGGTGCAATAACACCTAAATAATCTGGAACTGAAATAAAATTATTTTCATCGTCTTTATAGAAAAAATCTGTTTCGATTATATTTTTAGTAATGTTGGCGTCAAAAAAACATATAGCATCTGAAACAATAGCGTTTCTAAATTGAGATTCATAAAATAACGCACGCTGAAGCTGTTTTACTCTGGCAGATTCAGCACCATGATCTTCCAAGTTACTCATATGTTGCTAGAAATATTGTACCATACTTTAGAAAAAACACACTTAAAAAATTTTAAAAAACTTAATTTTTTTTAATTTTATTCTTTGTTTAATCCTAAATAATTGAATCTTTCCTGTTTGTATTTTAGAACCCGGTAAACACTTTCATCCAGTCTTTTTTCTTTAATTTTTTTTGTTTTAACAGCTTTTACAACAGAATCAAAAGACTTTTTAAAATCGTGAGGCATAAGAATCATATCAATTCCAGCCTGAATTGCCATAACCGCAGAAACATCATCTGGATAAGATTTTAGAATTGCATCCATATTCATTGCATCAGAAATTATAATTCCTTCATAATTCATCTGATTGCGAAGAACATCTGTAAGCCAGTACTTTGATAAAGTTGCTGGCAGTTTGTCTCCAGTAACATTTGGATAAGCAACATGGGCAGTCATAATAAAGGAAGCCTTATTTTCTATGCCGGTTTTAAATGGAATTAATTCACATTCAGAAAGTTCTTCAAAAGTTTTAAGGCTTTCTGTGTAATATTTATGGGAATCAGTTTTTGTGTCGCCATGACCGGGAAAATGCTTTAAACAGCCGTCAATATTTTCATCTCTAAGTCCCTGTAAAACTTTCATAGATAACTGACTTACTTTTTCCGGATCTTCGCTAAAAGCTCTAGTGCCAATAATTGGATTTTCAGGATTACTGTTTACATCGCAAACCGGTGCAAAATCTACATCAAGTCCGTAATAATTTAGATAAGAGCCAATTGTCTGACCAACTCTAAGAGCCTGCTCTTCGTTTCCTCTAAATCCTAAAGCTCCCATATTGCTGAATCTTGGTAAAAAAAAGGCTTCGTGATTTGCAAGACGGGAAACTGAACCACCTTCTTCATCAATAAAAAGTAAAGATGGAATTGTTCCCATGGAATGGAGCTCTTCTGAAAAACCTATGAGTTGTTCTGGTGATTCAATATTTTTCCCAAATAAAATGAAATTTCCAACAGGATAGTCTTTGTATTGTTTTAAATAATCTGGTGATATTGCAATGACACCGTTATCATTGTGATTATTAACTTCTTCGGGAGTAAGATTTTTATTTAAAACTTCTGGTCGAACAACATATAATTGTCCAACTTTTTCCTTTAAGCTCATTTTAGAAATTATCTGAGATATAGGATCTTTTACTGCTGAAAAAGTAAATAATATATATAAAGATATAAGGAATATCACTGATTTTCGCATAGACGAAATATAGCATTTTTTATAGATAATGACAAATGAACACTTATATAATATAATTGTATGAAATTTCAAAAAAGAGGAAAAAATGAAGAAGTTTATCACTATTTTATGTACATTTTTTATTTCACTTTCCCTGTTTGCTGCAGGCGACGACAACTGGTTTAAAGCCCAGACAAAAAAAGCTCCAATCAAATCTATAACTGCTACATCAGAATTAATTGAGGCTCAGTTTGAAGGAAAATATATTTATCCACCTGTTAATATTGTTGACGGAAATTTTGACAATACCTGGTGTGAAGCTGAAAAAAATGGTCCTGGAATTGGTGAATCTATCACTATTGAATTAACAGAACCTGTAAGTTTTGATGAAATTCAGATTGTAAACGGATTTGTTTCTGGAAAAGATTATTACACAAAAAATAACCGTGTAAAAGAAATCCAGATTACACAGGTTGCAAAAAAGCACTTCCAGCAGAAAACATACACTTTGGAAGATAATAAACCAGACTGGCAGTCAATTAAATTTGAACAGATGCAGACTGCACAGACCCTTACTTTTAAAATTGTTTCTGTATATAAAGGAACAAAATACGATGACACTTGTATTGATGATGTAAGACTTTTGTACAAAGGAAAAGTAATTCCATTTGAAAATGTAGCTGAAATTGCAAAATTGCAGGAAGAAAATTCAAAAG
>JAKSTH010000139.1 GCA_024402655.1 Treponema sp.
ACGTTACTGCCATGTGGAAACAAAAAGTTATTACTAAGCAGCAGGTAAAAGCTGAAAACAAAATGCTTGTTCTTACACCTGAAGAAATCCAGATCCTGGACCAAGTAAAAAATAATGAACCCATTAAAACTGTAGAAGGATTTTCAGAATCGACTGTATACAGAAAACTCACCGATGCCCGCATCCGCAATAACTTCAAAAACAATGATGAACTTATCTATGAATACAGCCACATAAAAAAAGACGCTTCAGATTAACAATCCTCCGCGTCTTTCGGCTTGAATTGTTTATTACTTCTTTTTCGGTTAGTTCGGTAAAAACTTTAATTCTGTTTTAATTCAGTAACCGAATTATAACTCTGTTAAATGTTTCTTTAGCGAACTAAGAAAAAACATTCTGTATTCTTCAAAAATACTTAATGACGTTTTTCAATATAGCAAACTGTACAATAAATTGTTTCATTCGCTTTTACCGTCATAGTTGAATTAGATGAACAACAATGTGCACCCCATCTTCCTAAACTTGAACCTTGTGGTTTTCCATCGCCAAGTTTGAAAGGGATAATCATTGTATCATTGTTAATTCCTTCACTGTTATAACTCTGTACACTTAATACAATGTTATCAACTCCATTTAAATTTAAATCAATGTTTCCGTTAGCCGAACTAGTTGCCGTTACTTCTTTTACCTTGTAAAAGTTCGCCAAAGCATTATTCAAAACTGTTTCTGTGGTGACTTCAACCCACGGCATTGATACATTACTTACACCGTGACATCTAAAAAATATTTTATTTACATTCCAACTTAAAAAAAGTTGAGCAACTGTATCACCGTTTCTTGATACAATCAACTGACTGTATGAAGTCGCTCCTTCTGGTCTATTCGTATAATCACTAATATTACCAATACGATAAAAGCCAGATTTTAAATATTTGTTTAAATCTGTTTCATCACCAACTTTATAATTCCCATAAGATTTTACATAATCCGTTAAAGCTGTGTTTAGCGCAGTAGACACCTTAGTTGATGACCATGTACTGTCACTTGCAGTCTTGGAATCGTTTATCATCTTACTGAGTACATCACTCGATACAGAGTCCGTACTAGGATTCCCATTTATTACTTTTCCTTTATAAATTAATCTTCCCATATGTTTCCTCCGTATCAAATGATACTATTTTAATTTATGAATCGCTACACCGCCTTATTTCTCTTTAGCGAATTATGCAATTTTTCCTAAGTCTGTTAAAAATGCCGTTGGATTTCCAGTACCACTGTTATAAATCGAAACAACATTACTTTCAAAAGATAACGTATATTTAGAGTTACTTGTAACCGTGTTTAATGTTGTTTGATTACTGATAATATATAAACCGTTATAAGAAGTATCGTTAATATGGCTTATTACTAACTGATAAATATGATTTGTTTCAAGAGTAAAAGTCCGTGTTGTTTTAGACACAAGTCTTACTTTTTGTATTTTGCCATACTCTGCTAAAACATTAGAAAGGTCTGTTTCTTTTATATATTTTTCCCAATCTCCCCAAGTGCTACCATTAAATCTTCTAAAAGCAACATAGGCTTTTCCCGCATTATATGTTCGTAAAAACTGTTCTTTATTTGCACCACCATAACTGTTTACTTCGATAAAACCGTGTGAAACATTTCCCGTTGTTGCTTCTGTTGGAATGTTTGTAATTTTCACGTTTGTAAAATGATAGATTCCAATATCCTTCAAAGTGTCTGCGTCTGTTTCTGTGGTTATAGAAAGTGTTGCTTTCTGATAGTCCGTTAAAGCATTATTTAATGCACTATCAGTAACAACTTTGTTCGTAGCGCTAGGAGTTCCATTAAAAGTAAGCTTTGTCTGATAATCTACAAGTTTAGCATCAATTTTCCCATCAACGTTTGCAAGTCCTACAATATCATTTACAGTAGTAGAAACAACTTTCCCATCTGCTCCAATTACTGCAAGCTTATTTCCAGCAACAAGCGTCTGAACTGCAGGAACTTCAAGCAGTTTTGTATCGCCCCGGACTGTAAGGTTATTAATTACAATATTGTGAAGGGTGAAGTGCGAACCGGTCCAAAAGAAAACAAGTGTTTCTCCTGCAGGAATGGGCCAGCTGTTCTGACCATGAATAACAATATGCTGAATTTCTGATGTGTTTACTACATAAATTATCCAGCCGCTGGCAGCTTCTGCGCTATCCACATATTCATTATTTTCTACAATTCTACCAGCAGCATTTTCAAGTGTAAAAATAATTTGAGCATCATTTTTTAATACGAATACACCTTCTTTTCGTATAATTCCTGAACTTTGAGGTCCTGTCTCTGACACAATTACTGCCTGATCCAGAATACTTCGTTCAATCTGTTTTGTTACTCCATTCTGTTGAACTGGGAAAATATCCTGTCCTGAAATTTCTTCTGCTTTTTTTAAAGATGCTATTGGATATCCGGCCATTATTCTTCCTCTTTATCGTTTGTTTTATTTGCTTTTTCTATGAGGTCATTTTCGCTCCAATGAGCAATTAGATCTCCCTGCGGGGACTGCTGAGTATAACATGTATCTGGTTTTGTTTCCTGTGCTTCTTCAATTTCATCATCAAGATCATCAGTTCCATTCTGAAACATTGGAAATTTAGCCTTTAAAAGTGCGTAAAATGGTGAAAGAGCAAAATCTGCATGCTGTATTACATTCTCAACTTTTACCGCCTTTGCTCCTGCAAGTCTTGCTTCTTTACTTACATAGCTTTCTGTGATTATGTGCAGCTGGATATCACGGTCATTCTTAAAGATTGCTACTTCAGCAATTCTGTGATAATTAAAGTTTACGTGATAATCATTCTGAATATCTTTTTTTATTCCCATAATAACTCCAATTTTATTTGTTTATTTCTGATGTGTTATAAACTACAAACATCAAGTCTGTCTAAAGATACTGATCTTCCATCCATAGTTATACTTCCTGTATAACTTATTCTTAATTTACGCTTTGTACCATTTGTATCAGAATCAATAAAAGTAAACTCAATCCATGAGCCATAATCAACCCAATAGTATATGATGGCCCCATAATAATCTTCTCTACTTGGACCTGTTTGTATATGAACTTTTATATACCCAGTAGCCATCGTCATAGCTTCTACTGCTGCATACGGCATCCAGGTATCAAGTCTGTCCCATAAATTACCGTGACCATCCCATTCAAATCTACGAGCAGAACATATTACTCCAAACCTATTAATTCTTGATCCTAAGCTATTCATGTAATAAGACCCAGTATTAATTGTGCCTTTTGCATAAATATGGTTTGTCTCTATATCACCTTCTCCAATCCATGTGCCGTCATGAAATTGGCCAGAAACGTCTCCAATAGAAACAATTCCACTAAACGTACCTGTTGCACTTTGCAAAACCCCTGAGAATGAACCATTTTTGAAAGTACAGTTATTACCATACACATTTCCCTGATGGTCAATTCCTAATCCCGTTAAGCTATCTTTTGTGAAGCCTTCTGTTCTAAAAGCCCAGCCTGTTGTTCCATTTTGAAGAATCTCACCTTTAAGGTAAACTGCATCTTTTTTTTCTTCTGTTACGGCTCCAAGTTTGCTCTGTGCTGCAGTAACATCAGAATATACCTGTTCAATAGCAGTAGCTAAAAGTGCTTCTGTATATTCAACGGCTTCATCATCCCATGTTATTTCTGTTCGGGTCCATAAATATGTGTTCTTTGTTAAAGTCGGCTGATCATATAACCATGTTCCGCCTGTAACTTCAGTTTTAGAAGTAGATGCATAATACTGTTCCCTGAATTTTGAGACTGATTTACCTGCAGCACCGGCAATACAAGTAGGTTCAGAAGGTACACCTTCAGCATCGCCTTTATATGTAACAGTTCGCTGCCACATATATTTTCCAGGTTCATATTCAGGTGCAAGTGTGCTCCATCCCTCAGTAGGGGCTTCAGTCTGACTTTCACTCAATGCATATTCAACATCAACTTTTGCAATATAATTTTTTGCAACATCATCAAGTTCTTTCTGTGCTGCTTCTATTTTTTTATCAGCTGCTGCAATTTTTTCATCAGCTGCTGCAATATCTTCATCTGTTGCATATCCAAGAATTTCAACACTGTTTAATTTTGCAGTTCCGTCTCCGTTGAAAATCCATCCGCGGCTTGTTCCTGCAGTAAAATGTTTTGACTTGATGCTGCCATTGTCATCAAGTTCAATGGTTGTTGTTGAAAGTGTTTTTAATGTAGCAGTATTAGCAAAAAAAGCTTTTGCAAATACAGTTCCAAAATAACCGGCTTCATCAGCCTGATTTACTTCAAGGATATCAGTTAAGGCTGCCATAAACTTGCTTCTGACTGCTCCTGATTCATCATTCGGATCAAGTTCAATCCATTCAACAGTTACTTTCTGATATATATAAAGATGTCCCTTTGTAAAGCGGGAAGTTGAAGCTGCATCCCATAAAATCCAGTCACCATTATTTGGATTTTCGGGAAGTCTTTTTACGCGTTCATATTTCGGTATATGTTCAAAAATCTTTTCTTCTACAGAATCCCCGATATCTTCCGCAAGACTGCCTGTAAGCCATTCATAAAGCTGCGGGCTTACTTCAAATTCATTGGCTATCATATCATTCAGTGCGATGATATAACGCCAGTTGTTTTTATCTTCTACTTTTTCAAATTCATTGTTTTCATTCCAGAAATAAATATATCCAGGTTCAAAACCATAGTTAATGAAAATGATGTTTCCGTTTTCATCAGTCCACGCATTGTCAATCTGTGCTCTGCCATCAGGAATAAATTCCAGGAAATCTTCTGTAATACCAGTAGGTCCTACTAAGAAATACTGGTTCAATACCTGCGGCGGGCTGTCTGTTCTTACACCCATATACTCACCAAGCTTTGATGCAACGGATATTCCTATCCATTCATGGTTCTGAAGGTCATAGCGGTAAAAGTTATTCTCATACAGTGCAACTTCTTCATCTGTTCCGGGCTCAGTAAGGCTTGATAAAACACGGATTTTCCCAGGTTCGCCGATAGTAACACGTGCCTGCGCATTCTGAAGTGCAAAATAATAATCACTGTAATACTGATTAAAGATATCTGATGATTCAATTTCAGT
>JAKSTH010000014.1 GCA_024402655.1 Treponema sp.
GACTGGCTGTTAGCCTGAGCCAACATTGCTGTTCCAGCCTGCTGGAGTACTGTATTCTTAGTGAATTCAACCATCTGACTAGCCATATCTGTATCACGAATGCGAGATTCTGAAGCCTGGAGGTTTTCAGCTGAAACGTTCAAGCCTTTTACAGTATGTTCAAGACGGTTCTGATAAGCACCAAGATCAGCACGCTGTTTGTTGATCTTCTTGATTGCTTCATCAAGTGTACCGATTGCACGGTTGGCATCTTCAGGTGTTTCCAGAGAGATTTTTTCAGCAGTAGCAAGTGAAAGCAAACCTAAAGCAGAAGCTGACATTGTACCGATGTAAACCTGTGTTCTCTGATCCATGTTAGCACCAATATGGAACCACATAGAACCTGTTACAACATTTTCGCCTGTAGGACGTGCGAAACGACCTGTAAGCATGTTCATACCATTGAACTGTGCAGCACTTGCGATGCGATCTACTTCTGAAACCAAAGCTGAAACTTCAACCTGAATCTGCATACGATCTTCATCGCTGTAGATACCGTTTGAAGACTGAACAGCTAACTGGCGGATACGCTGGATAATATCTGTTGTTTCCTGAAGGTAACCTTCTGTTGTCTGGATAAAACTGATACCATTCTGTGCGTTCTGAGAAGCCTGATTCAAACCTCTAATCTGGCTGCGCATCTTTTCAGATACAGCGAGACCTGAAGCGTCATCACCTGCACGGTTGATTCTTTCTCCCGAAGAAAGCTTTTCCATATCTTTGTTAAGATAAAGACCTGTTACTCCGAGCTGACGATTGGCAAACATTGCCGACATGTTGTGATTGATAACCATAATATTCCTCCTTGGAATTGGTTGCAGAAGAATCCTTTCTTCTGAAAAAAATGCAAAAATGTGCAAATGTGTTTACAAGGCTACACCTACACACTTTTGCTGAACCGTCTGACTGTTGCTTCTACGAAGTCGAGACACTCATAACAGTTCTACATATATATCGGCGAAATGTTAGAATAACTTTAATAAAAATTTAAAAAAAAATAATTTTTTTTTAAAAAAAAGAAGCTGCTCAATAAATATTGAACAGCTTTTATACTATTTAAGATTCTTAATGATGTTTTGAATCTGTCTGACAGCTTTTCCTCGGTGGGAAATATTGTTTTTTTCATCAGCAGTAAGCTGGGCAATGGTTTTATTGTACTCAGGTAAGAATACTATTGGGTCATAACCAAAACCACCGTCTCCTGCAGCATCTTCAATTTTATCAATCAAAGCACCTTCAAAGGTTTCCTGTGCCACATAGAGCCTGTCAGTTCCTAAATAAAGAACCATTGCACAGGTGTAGTGACATGATCTTGGACCATTAAGATATGCTCCAGAAGGAAGAGTGTTATTTTTTATGGCATCATTTGTCTGTTGAATAATAAAAATATTCTGTTCTTCCTGAGAAATTTTTGAACCGTCAGGTTTGCCTTTCATAAATTCAGGACCAGCATAGCGGGATGAATAAATTCCAGGCTGGCCATTAAGAGCATCAACACAAATACCCGAATCGTCTGCAATAACAGGGCAGTGTACAATATCATACAAAGCCTTAGCTTTTATCAGACTGTTTTCATAAAATGTTACACCTGTTTCTTCAGGATCAAAGGGAATTCCTTCATCAGAAGGGATAACAATTTCATGTTCAGGTAATAACTGAACCATTTCTTTTTTCTTGTTTTTGTTTCCAGTTGCTAAATAAATTTTCATAGGGCAATATTACCCCAATTACATAATCTTCTCAATATTATTCTTAAAATCCCAGATCTTTCATGCATCTTATGTAATAACTTACCTGACGCTCACAAATACCAAGAACATCTGCAATTGCTTTATTTGTAGGACGGATATTTGTTATGCCTTTATTAAGCTGATTATTTAGTTTTTCCCATATTTGTGTCTGGCGGTCATATTTCTTTTTTAGCTCGTTATATTTATATTCATCATAGTTTTCAGGATTATTTTTCATCCAGTGCATTTGACGCTGGTATTTTACATGATGAAAATAAGCTTTATTTCTTCGTTCTTCCAGTCGCTTTTTATTTTTTTCCCGTTCATATAATTTTGATTTTAATTGTTGTGCGTTGTCTGCCAGTTTATCTTTGTCATAACTGCAGAATAAAGAAATTCGGTCGAATGAAGAATCATCAAGATAATAGGAAGATTTTAATGATACTGTAATAATCATTTTATGAAGTTTTACGGGATTTATGTTTTTAAGTTTTTCTTTTAATTCTTTTGGTATTCCGTCATCTTTTTCCAGGTGGCGTTTGATTTTGTATTTACTGTCTTTACAGGCTGCTTGAAATGCCTGGACATCAACAGGTGAAGCTCTGTATGGAACTTTTCCTGGAACCGGATCTTTTATGGGGCTGCCATATCGTTCGCATTTTTCAGAAAGTTCCCAAATGTTTTCTGAAAGATTATGTTCTTCCTGACTGATATAACGGCTTTGTTTTCTTTTACAGGCAGTTTCAATGTTTTTTACTACAGAATAAAAGAAGTTGAAAAAATCACCTAATTTAGGATTATATGCCTGAAATATTGTGTGACCTTTTGAAAGCAGATATAGAATCATCTCACTTTTAAAATCTTCGTCTTGTGTGGAGATATTGAACAACCTGGAATTCTGTTGAAAAAAGATTGTCAAATAATTAATAGCCTCCAATTCTGATAACTCTCTCTCAGCTAACTTTTTTGGAATATCATTTAATTCTTTGATACACATTGGCTTCTCCTTTGTTAAGGCATTCTTACCTTTTATAAGCAAGTTCTGTGCCAAGTGTGTAGTTGATTTTAAAAATTATTTAATAATTCTTGCAAATTCTTTAACAATTTGTGGAATCAAAGTTTCCAGATGTCCTTCTGTACTCATACCGGAAGCATTTTTATGACCACCGCCACCAAATTTAGAAGCAACAATAGAAACATCAACTTTATCTAAAGAACGTAAGCCTGCTGTACAAGTAGTTGGTGTGTCTTGTCTTACAAAAACTACAGCCTGAACATCTTTGGAAGAAAGCAAAAGCTGATAAAGTGCATCTGAATCTCTTCCTTCCTGACCATATTTTTTAGTGTCATCCAGAGTTTCGTAAGTGATTACAAGTTTGTCTCCAAGATAGCGTTCTGCCTTGTTTAATAGAACACCAAGGAGTTTTCTTGTGGAGTAGGGTTTTCCATTGTTTATGTTATTATAAGTTGAACGAGGATCTGCTCCATAGGAAATTAATCTTGCACATGCATTCATTATATCTACAGCTTCATCGCTGCCATAAGTAATAAAGCGGAAAAAGCCTGTATCAGTAGAAATACCAAAGAAAATTACTTTTGCAATTTCTGCAGGAAGTGGGCCTACCAGTTGTTCATAAAACAGCTGAACTAAATAAGCACAGGCTGGAGCTTTTGAGTTGATGTATCCCTGTTCGGCAGTTAGAGGTAAAGATGTAAGGTGATGATCGATTATAAATGTATCAAGACCTTTTAAGTCTCCGTCAATTTCCCCTGTACGCTGAAGTTCAGAACAGTCAGTAATAATAAGACCTGTATGTTTTCTTTCTTCTTCATCTAAAAAGGTAAGTGTATCACTGAATTTTTCCTGATATTCAGCAATTTCGACTCTTTTAAATGGTCCTGCGTTTAATAATTGATAGTTTTTCTTGAAATTGTCGAGAATTCCTGCAATTCCAAGGCAGGAAGCAATACAGTCACCATCCGGGTCTTTGTGTCCAATAATTAAAAAGAAATCATGATTTTGAATAAAATTTTTAAAGGCCTGAATGTTTTCGTCTGAAATAATCTGCATTTTTTGCATCCTGTGTGAATTAGTTTAAAAAAAATAAAGGGCTGAAAATAATTTCAACCCTTTTAATATAATGAGTTTTATAAGATTAGAAAACTACATCATCTAAGTTTTCTTTGTCTGTACCTTCAAGTGGAACTGAATAATCTACAACACCCCATAAAGCATTTCTTTTTGACATTGGGATTGTAAGAATTACTCTTTTAAATTCAGAACCTTTTTTTACAATAGTAATAAAAGCTTCCTGTGGATTTTTTGTATTTCTGAATTTAAGTTTTCTTGGTGCGTCTGGTGTTCCATTAGCCCATTTCTTAGGGATTACAGTCTGGCCAACACCAATTTTATTTTTCTGGTAAATAACAACATAACCGTCTTTACCATCAAGAATTTTTAAGATAGGTGCATTTTCATAAGACAAATCTGTCCATTTAGATTCATCTCTTTCTGGATTAGTTTTAACATTTGAATCTGCAGCAAAGATTGCGCCGAAAACCAACAAAGCGCCAAGTACAACAGCTATAAATTTTTTCATGAGTAGCTCCTTTAAAATACTATTTTTTCCCCTGCTTAAGAGAATATTATATATTGTTTTTTGGGATTTAACAACAGAAAAAAAATTTAAAAAAAATATTAGGATAGGGAAAATGTATTAATTAGAATTGTTAATTGAGTGTTAAAAAATTAATGAAAATTAACAAAAATTAACTGATTTAACAAATTACTGTAATTAAAAAGAAAAAGGGTTGTGAAAAGAGGGAGGGCAAAAAAAAACTGGTTTTCAGAATGAAAACCAGTTTTTTAGCGACAATAGGACTCGGACCTATGACCGCTCGGATATGAGCCGAGTGCTCTACCAACTGAGCTATATCGCCATATGATGTAATTAATATATATAAAACTTTATATTATGTCAATAAGTTGAATATAAAAAAGTATATTTTACAGTAAAGTTTTATCGAAGAAGGGCACCTGGTATTAAAGATTTTGCATAATCAACAAGAGATTTTATTTCTGAATCTGTATATGGCAAAAGTTCATTATAAGTTTCATCTATGCAGTTTTGGTTCTGGAATGGTGCAAACATCCAGCTGGCATCTTTTGGTAAAAGTTCTGCCATAGCTTTTATGTCTTCCTTTGTAACAAGTCCTGGAACTAGTACGGTTCGCCATTCTCTGTGATCTTTATCATAACTGCTGATCAGGTCTGCACTTTCTTTTAAAAGTCCTGTAAAAAAAGATGAATCTGTAACTGAGTTTTTAATGCAGATTGTGTCCGGATATCTGGCAGGAGATGTTTTTATGTCCATGGCTATAAAATCAGGTTTTAATTCCGGATCTTCTATTATTTCTTTTAATTTAGCTGGAAAAGTGCCGTTTGTGTCGATTTTAACTTTATAACCAAGAGATTTTGCTTTTTTAATTATAATTGGGGTTGCCTTATTAATTAAAGGTTCTCCGCCACTAATAACAAGTCCGGAAAGAACACCCTGTCTTTTTTCAAGATGTGCAAATAATTCTTCCAGAGTATTTAGATTTGCATCATATGCCTGGGGAAGCACAAGTCCTTTGTTATAACAATAGGGGCAGCGAAGATTACATCCTTTTAGAAAAAAAGAACCTGCTGTAAGTCCGGGGTAATCAACAAGGGTTGTTTTAACCAGAACGCCTGCAGGTTCCTGTAATGACAGTTGAGCCATCTTATGCAATTACTGCTATTTTATTAAAAATTGCTTCTAATTCATCTACATTGTGGCAGCGTGCTGTTTCAATTCCTGCTGCATTGTAGAAAATTACTGTTGGAGAAGCAAATACACCTTTTTGTGCTGCTTCTGCTAAACCTTCTGCTGTATCTACATCAATAGCACGACCGCTCATTTCTAATTTAGCCATGAATGCTTTTACTGGAGGACAATTTGGGCAAGTCTGTTTTGTGTACATTTCGTAAGTTACAGCCTGTGTATTCATTACAGGATTTTCATTTGTAACTGTTTTTGGTGTTTCGCTGGAATTTACTGTATTAGCAGCTGTAATATCGTATTCTTTGCTGGCTTCCAGAGTGAACATTTTTCTCTGATCAAATTCATCTCTTTTACCTTTGTTCCAATGTTTTACAGCACGATAGTATCCTACGATTCTGGCATAAACTTCAGTTTCTGTTCCATGAACATCTGCCAATGCTGCTTTTGTTTCTGCAATTTCTTTTTCTACTTCTTCTAAAGTTCTGGTGTTCATATCTAAATCCTCCCAACAATTTTATAATTCAATATTTTCTAATTTTAATTTCTTAATTTTTAATTTTTAAAAGTTCTTCTTTTTCTGCTTCCAGCTGTTTTAGTTTTTCTTTTAATGCCTTTTCTTTTTCAGCCTTACATTTTGGACATTCAAACTGCTGGCCATTCAGATAACCATGAATTTTACAGATTGAGTATGTTGGCGAAATTGTAAAGAATGGAATTCTATATTTGCTGGCAATTGTTCTTACTAAATCTGCACAAGATTTCCAGTCTTTTAAAGCTTCGCCCATGTAAACATGGAACATTGTTCCACCAGTATATTTTGTCTGTAATGGTTCTTGTAAATCCAAAGCTTCGAACACATCTGCAGTAAAATCTACTGGGAGCTGTGAACTATTTGTATAGAATGGATCTGTAGTACCACTTGTAATAATATCTGGGAACTGTTTTTTGTCATGGCTTGCAAGACGATAAGATGTAGATTCTGCAGGTGTAGCTTCCAGGTTGAATAAATCTCCTGTTTCTTCCTGATAATTCTGCATTCTTTCACGCATATGAACTAATACCTGTTCTGCAAATTTTCTTCCTTTTTCTGTAGAAATGTCTACTCCAAGGAAGTTGAGACAGCATTCGTTCATTCCACAAAGTCCGATTGTATTAAAATGATTTACAAGTGTTTTAAGATAGCGGCGTGTATAAGGGAATAATCCGCCATCATAAAGTTTCTGAATTACCTTGCGTTTTACACAAAGACTTTCTTTTGCCAAATCCATTAAATAATCAAGGCGCTTGTAAAATTCTTCTTCGTTATTTGCAAGATAAGCAATTTGAGGCATGTTGATTGTTACAACACCAATAGAACCTGTAAATTCATCTGCGCCAAATAAACCACCGCCTCTACGACGAAGTTCACGTTTATCCAGCTGAAGGCGGCAGCACATAGAGCGAACATCAGATGGATTAAGGTCTGAATTCATAAAGTTCTGGAAGTTTGGTGTACCGTATTGGGCTGTCATTTTAAAAAGCAGTTTTGAAATGTCTGAATTCCAGTCAAAATCTTTTGTAATGTTGTAAGTTGGAATAGGATATGCAAAACCACGGCCTTCTGCATCACCTTCGATCATAAGTTCAATGAATACTTTATTAATAAGATCCATTTCTTTCTGACAGTCGCCGTATGTGTAATCCTGTTCTTTTCCACCAACAATAGCTTTTTTGTTTTTCAAATCATCTGGACAAACAAGATCCAGTGTGATGTTTGTGAAAGGAGCCTGAGAACCCCATCTGCTTGGTGTATTTACTCCATAAATGTAGCTTTGAATGCACTGTCGAACCTGTTTTTCTGTTAAATTGTCTGATCTTACAAAAGGTGCAAGGTATGTGTCAAAAGAAGAGAATGCCTGAGCACCTGCCCATTCGTTCTGCATAATGCCAAGAAAGTTTACAATCTGGTTTACTAAAGTAGAAAGGTGTGTGGCTGGTGTAGAAGTGATTTTATCTGGAACGCCTCCAAGACCTTCTGCAATAAGCTGACGCAAAGACCATCCTGCACAGTAACCAGAGAACATGGAAAGGTCATGAATATGGAATGCTGCAGTTTTATGAGCGTCTGCAACTTCTTTAGAATAAATATTGTTAAGCCAGTAATTTGCTGTAATTGTTCCGGAGTTGTGGAGAATAAGACCGCCAAGTGAGAAGTTTACATTTGCATTTTCATGAACACGCCAGTCGCTTTGACCCAGGTAGCCGTCCATAGTTTTATTAATGTCTACCATAAGATTTTTAGCATCGCGAACTGCTTCGTGGCGGGCACGGTAAAGAATATATGCTTTTGCTACATCTACTTCTTTCTGTTCAATGAGTACTGTTTCTACTATATCTTGAATTTCTTCAATAGCAGGGATTGAGTGAGCACGGTTACCAGCAAGCTGAAGTCTTAATTTTTCTTCAACTAAATCTGTGAGTTCTGAAGCTCTGTTTGGATCTTTATTTTTTTCAACTGCTTCAATTGCTTTTTCAATAGCTTTCTGAATTTTAACTCTATCGTATTCTGCAATTTCGCCAGAGCGTTTTACAACAGCTTTTATAAATCCTTTTGTTTCCTGATCTGAACTGTTTCCCAGAAAACTTCTCCATTCTGGAAAAATAGATTGTTCACTCATTTTTTATTCCCCTCGCTTTTTTATATTTTTAACTTCTTTTATAAATTCTTCTAAATTGTCAAAATGACGGTAAACTGATGCAAATCTGATGTAGGCTACTTTGTCTATGGAATAAAGTTTTTCCAATACAAGTTCACCTAAATCGGTTGTTGAAATTTCCCGTTCTTCTTTGCCGTGTTTAATAGCCATGTCTTCTATATCATTAGAAATCTGGTCTACCATACTGGTAGAAACAGGGCGTTTTTCCAGGGCACGTTCAATACCTTTTCCAAGTTTATTTCTGTCAAAAGGCTGTCTTCTGCCATCCCGTTTTACAACCATAAAAGGTTTTTCATCAATTCGTTCAAAACTGGTGAATCGGTAACCACATGAAACACATTCTCTACGGCGTCTGATACTTTCGCCATTTGCCAGAGTTCTTGATTCGAGAACCTTATCTTCTGTATTACCACAATAGGGACAACGCATCTTTACCTCGTGTTTTCTAGTGTCTTTTTTTAAGATTAAAGTAATAGTACACACTATATATGGACAGTACAAGTGAATTTACAGAATTTCTGATGAATTTTTTTAAACTATTTTTCTTGACAAAAAAAAATTCTATGCTTGGAAATAAAAAAATAGAATTTACTCTTGACTATTTTTTTGATTTAGAATTTTGTTTTTTTGAGTTTTCTTTCACTTGGAATATAATCAGTTTTGCGGAATGTTATGATGGAATAAAGGCATACAAAAATAAAGAAAATCAGGGCTACGGAAGGAACCCAGTCTCCTAAAATTGCAAAAAGTGTGAGCTGTCTTTTGTAAACAGGAACATCATAATTCATGGAAGCTTTTTCAAACAATGGTAAATCTGCAAGAACTTTTCCTGCGGGATCTATAACTGCTGTATAACCGGCATTTGTTGTACGTACCAAAGTTGTTCTGTATTCAATGGCTCTATAAGCTGCAATTGTAAAATGCTGATATTCGCTGGATTTTTGCAAAGACCAGGAATCATCTGAAATATTAAAAAAGACTTCGGCACCATTCAAATACAGAGGTCTCATTGAATCTGTAAATGCATCATCAAAGCAGATTGGTGTTGCAATTTTTGCTGTAGTTTTTTTAGCATCATCATCTGATAAAGTTTCACCTAAAGGTTTTGTGTTAATATTTTGTACAAAACTGTCTTCCTTGCTTAATAAACTTGTAGCAGGAATGTCAAAATAAACCAGATGTTTGCCAGGTGTCCAGCAGGAAGAAATACCTGCAACTCTTCTAAGTAATTTATTGATTACAGGATTGTCAATACCGGGAATATATTCGGCAAATGGAACTAAATGAAGTTTCCCATAAAAACCTTTTAATTCTCCATGTTGATTAAACATAAGTGTGGCATTGTAATTTTCAGAATAAAAATCATCATCTGTAAAATCCATAATTGAATAGGAGCCGCCTGAAATTAAAGGTGTATTCATTTCTTTTATAAAAGGAATAAGAGGATTTTCTCTTGGATTATTTTTATACATAGCTGTACTGTAGTCGCTGAATGTTCTTAAAAGAGCACCTTCACTCCAGACTATAAGCTGAGGTTCCTTATTTTGAGTTTTAAGATTGTCTGCTTCGTTTTTTGTAAGCTCTTCCATGGCTAGAATATTTTTATCATCATCGTAAGCATCCCATGGATCTGTATTCAGCTGAACAAGAATACTTGTAATGGTTTTTTCGGGAATACGGATTGTGTTGTATTGGAAAAGACCGTATAAAATTGCTGAACCGAATAATACAATCCAGAATATTGAAACAGTTTTTAATTGTGCGAAAAAGAAGTTTTTATGGGATGGTGAATAATAAACTGATTTATTTTTGTAAAATTCAAATAATTCTGCTAAAAGACAGTTTACAAAAACTACTATAAATGAAACTCCATAAGTTCCTGTAATGCTTGCAATCTGCATAAGAGCCGGGAAACAGTACATGGCACTGGAAATGGTTCCCCAAGGATAGCCTAAAAAACCTATAGATTTTACATATTCAAATAAAAGCCATGTGGTTGAAAAATAAAAAATCTTAAAAACTATATTTTGAAAAAATCTTGTTTTAGTTTTAAGGAATGAAAGAGTATCTTTTTTATTTAATGAATATGGAAGATAGGCTGCAAGTGCTAAAATTCCGCCCCACAAAGCTTCTGCAAGGGCTGAGCCGCCTAGTGTAAAGATGGCAAAATCTTTAAAGAAAGCAAGCCAGTAACTTGAAACAAGGTGTGTTGTTATTGCTTGTATAAAGCCTGCCCAAAATGCAACTTTATAGGATGGGCTTTTTTTAACAGCAAAATAATATGGAATAATTGCAACAAAAGTAAGCAGTGGATAACCTAGAAGGTACAGTTCATTAGGAATTGCACAGGAAAGGAGAAGTCCTGAAATTATGGAATAAAAAAAAACTTGTAAAATCGATTTCATTATTTTATAATTTTTATATCGTAAATTGTATAGATAAATTACTTATCAATTTTGAAATATACTGCGGTTATTTGAAAAATGCAATAAAAAATGTTAGGGGTAAAGGGGAGGACTGCATATGAAAGCAATTAATGATGCTCACATGGCAGAATATGAAAAGAAACCTGAAGTTGTTGTAAAAGCACCAGGAAGGTTTCACTTAATAGGAGAGCATTCCTGGTTTTTTAAGGATAAAACTCTTTCTATGGCAGTTAATTTGCCAGTCTACTTAGCCTTTTCTAAACGTTCCGATTCTACTATTAAACTTTACTACAAACAATTAGATGAAAAAAAACGAGCTTCAATTCCTTCACTAAAATATAAAAAAGAAGATAAATGGGCGAATGCAATAAAAGCTATTGTGTATGGATATCTTTCTGCCGGATTTAATGTTTCTGGTATGGATGTTACCGTATATAGCGATATTCTTCCATCTTCTGGTTTTGGTGTTACAACTGCTATTAAAGCTGCTGCTGCAATTGGTATAAAAGAACTGTATGCAGTTCCTTGTAATGAAAATCAGATTTTACAGGTAATGGAAAGAGGTAATAAAAGATTCCTTCAGACAAATAATTATCAGGCAGATAATTTTTCTGCTTTGTTTTCAAAAAAAGATAATCTTATTATTACAGATCATACAAAAAACAGCTGGGATTATGTTCCATATAATTTTGATGATAAAAAAATCTTTCTTATTGATACAAAAGTTCCAAGTCTTAAAGTCTGGAAAGAAGAATCCATTTTTGAACCGGAATATGCTTTACTTTTAGGAGACTTAAGAGAACATAAAAACAACTGTTATGGTGGCTGGTCATATACTAACAATATTACAGATATTAATGAGCAGTTGAGTGAAGTTTCTGAAGATGTTAGACGCAAGCTTTTAAGTATTATTCGAGAACATAATAATATACTTGAAGCCAGAGAAGGTCTTGATAAAACAGATTTCTTTAAGTTTGCAAGAGCCGTTAATTCCAGTCACAATACTATGAGAGATATGTATGATGTTTCCTGCCCTGAAATTGACTGGATTTTAAAACGTGTTAGTGAACTGGAACCAAATCTTGAAATGATTACGAATCAGGTTGCTTGTGGAAGAATTACAGGTAAAGGATTTGGCCGCTGTCTTTATGTTATAATCAGAGAATCGGACGAAGAAAAATTTAAGGAAAAACTTTCAGAATTTGAAAAAATATTTGGATATCATTATGAATGCTATAATGTTATTCCATCTGAAGGTGTTTCAATTGTACGGGATTAAATAATGAATATTTTACTTTCTAATGACGACGGTTATAAGGCTAATGGAATAAATACTTTATTCAATGTTCTTTCTAAAAAACATAAGGTATTTATGATTGCTCCAGATTCAAATAGATCTGCTGTTTCACATCATTATTCAATGTATGTGCCACAGAAAATTATTAAAGTAGGTGAAAATAAGTGGTCTTCGTCGGGGTACCCTGGAGACTGTATTTTTACGGGGCTTAAAAGTAATCTTCTTTCTGAAAAAATTGATCTGGTAATTGGTGGCATAAATCACGGTTCAAATATTGGAACTGATATTGTATATTCTGGTACATGTGCCTGTGCCAGACAAGGTGTTTTACTAGGGTGTCCTTCTATTGCCGTTAGTCTGGATGTGAAAGAATGGTCTGTAGAAAATGTAGCAAAAATGGATTTTACAGCGATTGCAGATTTTGTAGGAAAGAATATTGAAACCTTGTATAAAATGGCTGATAAAATTAAAGGAACAGGATTCATTAATATAAATGCTATGGAAGGTGAATCTTATAAAGGCGTTAAATTCCCAAAAAGACTGGGAGTTAGAAGATATAAGGATTATGCAGAAGTAGCAGAACAGGACGGAGATTCCTGCATTATTAAATTTGTAGCAGGTGGAAACGGCGTTCCGGATTTTGAAGATACTGATTTTCAGGCGGTACAGGAAGGATATATTTCAATTTCCAATGTATTTGCAGAGCCTGTGTGTGATCAGTTGGTAGACGATAATACATTTTCATTGTAAAATATAGTTAGGGTGGGGACAATGGCTGTTAATATTTTAACTGAAGGTATTAATCTGTATAAGCAAAAGGCTTATTCTGGTGCTCTTGCATTCTTTTTATCTTTACCGGTAGATTGCGGGGCAGACAAAATGGAAATAGCATATCTTTTAGGATTATGCTATGCAAAATTACAAAAGTATGATGAAGCATTGCTTTATCTTGAACAGGTTGTTACCTCTGGCAGTCAGTTGGAAAGAGTACTTCAATGTCGTTTTCTTCTTGCAGTAATTTATGCTCTTTCTGGCAGAAAAAGACTTGCAGATTTTGAATTGAATAAACTTTTAGAAACAGGATATATGACAGCTTCTGTTTATGCTGCAATTGCTTATATTGCATGGGAACAGACAGATACTGCAAAATGTCTTGAATATTATGAAAATTCCCTTGCAGCAGATCCTGAAAATATTACTTCATTAAATGGACTTGGCTATGTTCTTGCCACAGAAGAAAAAGATTTAACAAGAGCACTTTCTTTATGTAAAAGAGCTGTAAACAATTCCCCTAATTCAGCTGCCTGTTTAGACTCTCTTGGCTATGTTTATTACAAATTAGGCTTATATTCAGATGCGAAAAAATATCTTGAACAGGCGGAATTGCTTGATCGGGATAATGAAATTATTGCAGATCATATAAAACAGGTTCAGCAGGCAGGCGCTTAAAATATGAAAAAAATTAAATTTGTAATTGCTGCATTATTATTATTTACAGCTCGCACATTTGCCCAGGAAACAACATATTCGGCAGGTATGACTGTACCAAAAGAGGGGATAAGAAGCAGTGATGAAGGCTTTGCAGCCCAGGAATTTAGACTTGGAGTGCAGGCATATTATAAAGGAGCTTTTAATGAAGCTATTGCTCAGTTTGAAAAAGCCCTGTCTTATTTACCAAATGATAATTTAATACTTGAATGGCTGGGAAATGCCTATTATAGAGCCGGTATGGAAGGTTCTGCTTTATCTTACTGGCAGACTTGTTCAGAAAACGGATACGGTGGTCTTTTACTTCAAAACAAAATTGAAATTGTTAGAGAAAGACGTGTAACTGGGGATGTGGCTGAAAAAACAATGAAGCTTTCTGAAACAGGAAGTTTTGACGGTTTTTATAATGGAAATCATATTTTTAGTGGTCCAATTTCTATTCTTCCAAATATGGATGGTACTTTCTGGATTACAGCATATAATTCTAATGAACTTTTACTTTTAAATCTTAATGGAAAAGTTTTAGACCGTATTACAGGTCCTATAAATGGTTTTGACAGTCCTCTTGATATAATTAGAACTAATGATGGTTCTCTGCTTGTTACTGAATTGGCAGGAGACAGAATTGCTGTTTTAGATGAAAATGGTAAATTCCAAAAATATATAGGTTCAAAAGGTCGTGGGCTTGGTCAAATGGTTGGCCCTCAGTATTTAGCAATAGATTATCTTGATAGAATCTATGTTACAGATTACGGAAACAGAAGAGTTGATGTTTTTGATAAAGACGGAAACCCTTTATATTATTTTGGTGGAAAACAGCCTGGTTTTGGTGGTTTAAAAGGACCAACAGGAATTATTATTGAAGGCGACAGCGTATTTGTTGCAGATGATGATTATGGTTGTATTTTCGAATTTGACCGTTCTGGAAATTATATTCGTGAATTAGTTGAACAGAAAACTCTTAATCATCCTGAAGCGTTAAAAAAATGGAATGATACTGTAATTGTCTGCGACAAAAATAAAATCATTTCTGTTGATATGGAAACTGGTTCTTTATTTGAATATGCAAATACAGGAAACGGACCTTCTAGAATTACAGCCGCTGCGGCAGATGTAAACAACAATGTACTTGTTACAGATTTTACTGCCAACGAAGTTTATGTTATGTCTAAAATGCAGGAACTTGTTGGTGGATTGTTTGTACAGATTGAAAATGTAGATGCTTCCAAGTTCCCTCAAGTTACAGTTGAAGTAAAAGTTGAAAACAGACACAGACAGCCTGTTGTAGGTTTACAGGAAGAAAACTTTTATTTTCTTGAAAATAAGAGACCTGTAAGCGGTTTAAAATACAAAGGAAGTGCTGCAAATAATACATACGGTGATATTACTTTAATAATTGACCGTTCAAATAAAACTGCTGCTTATAAAACTGAAGTAGAAACTGCAGTAAAAGAAATTGCAGCTGCTATGGGTGGAAAAGGAACTTTAAGAGTAATTTCTGCAAGTTCTATTCCTTCTACAGAATATATTGGTAGTCCAGACAGAATTGGTAATTTTAATATGGATGCTTTAAAGAATCCTGAAACTAAAAATGTTAAAATTGACCTTGCTCTAAGACTTGCTGCAAATGATTTAATAAATGCTGCAAAAAAACGAACAATCATTTATATAACAGACGGAACTGCTTCTTATGAAGGTTTTGACGAATATAATATGTCTGAAATCACTTCATACTTAAATAACAACTCCATTGATTTTTCAATAATTCAGGTAAATCAGGGAGCATTAGATTCTGAATTACAGTACTTAATTGATAATACTTGCGGCGAAAACTATTACGTTTATAGACCAGAAGGACTTTCTTCAATCTATCGTGATTTTATTAATATTCCTCAAGGTGTGTATCAGTTAACATTTAATTCTACCTTGCCAACTAATTTTGGTGAAAAGTTCCTGCCACTGGAAGTTGAAGTATATCTTTTGAATAGAAGTGGAAGAACAGAAACTGGTTATTTTGCACCATTGCAATAATTAATTCTGACTTTTAGAAAGTAAGTTTTACTCCAATCGAATACTCAAGGTTAAGGTTCAAGGCCTTTTCCTGAGTATAAATAAATGCTGTGCCCAATGAACTGTTAACTGTAAACTGTTTTCCAAAGCTTGTGGCGGTTGAATGAGTAAATCTATATTCCTGCTTAGACATTCCATTAATTTTTCCAAAAGAAACATTTAATATTTCTTTTCTTATGATTTCTCTTGCGACATCTTTTTCAGGATCAACAAATTTTGCTCTTAAAGCAATCAAAAGGCTTTCTGTTCCGTTATGACTCCATGTTCCACCAAAAACAAGCTGCCAGTTATCTTTTCCAGAAATATTAAAATCTAAAGAACTGCGAACTGTATTTTTATTGTCCATGTAGCATAACAAAGCCTGTGAAGATGTAATTTTCCAAGTTACATTGGATCGGGATGCTGGTATTTTAAGTTGTGCAGAAATAGATGAGTTAAATTCATCTTGAGAGAACCAATTGAATAATTTAAGCTTACCTTTACTTCCTAAAAGATTTACAAAGAAATGATTCATTACTGCTTTTAACTGGTATACATCATTTATATTGCTGCTGGTAATTGTGTCTCTGGTTAAAGAAGTTGTAAATGAAACTGGAATGAATAAATCTTTTATAGATGCGGCCAAAGGTCTTTTCCATGTAAACTCATATTTAGAATTATAGGCACTTGAAACTCCTGGAGTATTCTGTAATTTTTGAGCCTGATTAGAATCGAATAATTCATAGAATGGAATAGAGTTGTAGAACCACGATAAATCACTTTGATTGCGGAATAATTCAAATAAATCTTCACCGTAATTAAATAAAGCTGTATTTTCCTGTGTATTGTTTGCTTTTTTAGAATATGTGAAAGAGAAAGAATTATTTTTAATTTTAAATGGAACAGTCAGATTAAATGAAGAAACAGTTGATAAAGCCTGCATCTGATTTTTGTCTGTAGTTCCAGAAAGGGTAAAACTAAGCTGTGGATTAATATTATTACTAATTTTGTAAGCTAGATTTGTATTTATAGAAGATGTTCTTTGAGTTGAATTGGAACTTCCATTTGAGAATTGATATAAAAATATATCTGCCCAGCTTACTGCTGCATTTGAAAGCTGAAGAGTGTAAGATTCATCAGTTTCTTTTTGTGTAAGATTTATACTTGTTGCGGAAGATAATTTTGTCTTGCCAATTGGAATGTCAAATTTTAAATTTCCTGCATATTTTTGTTTGAACTTTTGGTTCTGTTGTTCTGCTGAAGTATTAAATGAAATATTTACCGGCACTGAATATGCCAGAAAATCCATAGTGATAGAATCATCTTTTTTTACCTGTGAATCATTAAGATTGTAAATAAAGTTTTCTTCAAAGGTAATAAAGTCAAATAAAGGCGCATTTGTTTTAATTGAATAACCTGTGTTTTCTAAAGATAATGACTTTTCTTTTGAAAGAGAAATAAGCAGATGAGTAGCAATATCTGTTTTAAGTAAAGAGATGCCTCCATCAAAATATAAATCTGAATAAGGAGCATGGTTTTGTGCTTGAGAAAGTGGAATTACTTCTGAAACCTGAGATTTTAAGTTTACATATCCGTTATATAAAACAGGTTCTTCGTTTTTATTTGTAAAAATTGTTTCTTTTTTATATGAAGTTTCGAAAATATTTTTTAAGTTTAATTTATAGTTGGTCTGAGTATAATAAAGTTTTCCACAGATAAAAGTTCCTTTTTGTATTAATAAATCTTTTTGATTAATATTAATAATCAGCTGCTGGTGATTAGGCGCAATCAAAGAATTTATATAAAGAGAATATTCAGATTCAGGAATAAGCGTATTGTCTATGTAAAGAAGATTTTCTTTAACATCAACTGTAAGTGTATGATACTCTGTTTTATTTTCCAGGGCATTTGTTAAAGCAATATAATTTTTAAGGACCATATTGCTAAGTTCAATTTTTATGGCAGTTTGTTTTGTCCCACTGTTGTCTAAAATAAAAGTAAGCCCTGTGGAATCTGAAACAGAAGATGAAGGCTCGCTGAAAGAAGAGAATGCAAAATCAAAGTTGATTCTGCTGTAATCTGAAAATTGTGCTGCATGGAAGTAGGAATCTGCTGTAATAAGTGATTCATTGTCTGTAAAAGCTGTCTCATCAGTGTTCCAGGTAATTAAATCATTATAAGATTTTGATGAAAAATATTTTTCATAGGCTGGAGAATTATTTGCCTGTACAAAAGTTGAAGAAACCTGGATTTTGTCTGAGCTTTTTACAACAATGCCGTCTTTTTTTAGTTCATATGGACCTATGGAAATTTTTCCACTTGTTTGTGACGAACTTCCTTTATAAATAATAATTCGCCCGTTTTTTTCATTAGTAAGAAGGGCCTGCTGAATTGGAGTAACCGGAAGAACTAAAATCTGCCACTGGTTATTTTGAGCTTCAGATAAATCTAATTGTGAAAGTTCCCAAACAGGATAATTTTCTTCAAGATTCTGGTTTGTGTTGTTATATGGAACTCCCAGCTGTAAAAAAACTTTATATCCAGATAAATCTTCGGTGCTTTCTTTTTTTACTGCAAGTTCCAGTTCATTAATATTGCTTAATGATTCTGGAACAGAAAGTTTTATGTCCATAGAAGTCCAGTTTTGATCAGATTCAAAATTCCATACTACAGGAAGTTTATTGCCTGTAATTTCAAGGTCGGCTTCGCCTTTTTTCTCCTGAAGTTTGCCTTTTGATTCAGCTGAAAGAGGGAGGGATGGAATTATTGGAATTATTTGAGTTTCGCACATGGCAGACTGACTGTGATAGTATGTTTGATTTCCGCCATTTTCATTTTGATTTACAACATATACATCTGTAGTATTACTGTTTTCAAAGGCTACAGATGCAGTATCTTTAATTACAAAATTGTCTTTTTCATATTTAAGGCCGCTGCTTAAAGCTATGTAGTTTGAATGATTTGAGTTTTCTGTGCTGTATTTTATAAATGGTGTAAATGGAATTTTTGCAGTGACAGTGACATCAGCTGAAAATTTAGGGGTAAAGTTATAGGCAAAACCGGCACCTGTTGTAATAGTACCACTATCTGTTGTGGCAGCCTGTTCTCTCCAGGTAATATCAATTCTGTCTGTATCTGAAACTTTTTGGTTTATTGTTACAAAGCCAGATGTTGATGAATATTCAAAATTATAAACAGGCAGCCCATTTATATTTATAGCAATACTATTGTTGTCTATATTTCGTCCAATATCAAAATTTGTAACTGGAGACAACGAGCGTTTTAAAATCTTAAGACTTTCAGAATTTTTTCCAGTAAGATACAAATATGGGCTGACATTTGCAAAAGGGAATCGATTCTCTGGTTCTGTAAAATCTGTTTCATTTTTATCTGAAGGAAAAATCAAAACATTTGTATTCTTTTCATTAAAAAAATCTTCTGCCAGTTGTGTAAAATCTTGTGCAGATGTAATTACTGAATATTCAGGAAGCTCTTGAAATGTAATTCCATTTATAACAGAAATGTCGCTGTTAGTTTCTGCTCCAAGATTATAAGCGGAGGCAATGGCAAAAGGTGAAAAGCCTTTGTTGTTTTGTAAAAGAAGGGCGTTTTTTTCTTCTACAGTAATATTGTAATCATAAGCATAATCTGAAAGATTTATGTTCTTGTATTCTTTAGAAAAATATTTCTGTGTTTTACCAAGGAAAGATGAAGCATTGTCATAAGTGCCTAAAATGGAATCCAAATCTGTCATGGCAGAAGGATTTTCAAAAGTAACAATTATTTTAGTTTGATTTTCCAGGGTAGAGTCAAAAGCTGCTGATGAAATTGCAAGAAAACATTTTGCAGAAGAAATAAGATATTCTGATTTATCCAGTTTTTTATAGTTTTCCCCGTTTATAGTAACTGTGTCAGAAGTCTTTTTTTTCGTATAAACATAAATATCTTTTATTTGGGAAATAATTTGTGATGAAGGAATTGTAAAAAATCTGTTTTTTGAATATTGGGCAGCATCAGTTGTAATGTCTGAAACTTTGTTTTTGCCATAAAAAGTTGCAGAACCAGATTTTGTCATATCATAACGAAGAAGAGCATCTGCAAAAAATTTTTGATTAGTTTTATCCTGCCAGTTTAAAATAATACCTGGTGCTTCATTGTTTCCGCCTCCAGGATTGTATCCCGACTGCAAAGAAAGATAGTTCTGTGGAAAAACTACATCTCTATTCGAAAACTGGAACTTCTTTAAATAATTTTCTCCAGTGTAATTTATAGAGTAAGTATTTTTGTTAAAATTATCTGCAAAATTTATTGAAAAAAGCCAGCTGGAACCAAAAGAAAAATCTCCGGCTAAATCAATTTTTTGGGTAAAAACCGGCAGAGAAGGTGAAATAACAAAATCTGTTCCATTACCAAATGAAGAATTAATTGCTCCTGAAACAGCTACTTCTGCAGAACCTGAAATTTCATATTTAAAAAGTTCATCTTTTTTTTCATCTTTTGTTTGAGCATTTAATTTTTGTACACCAAATAGGGAAGAAAGAAATAAACTGCAGATTATCAGTCTGAAACCGTTTTTCATGTTTTGAAGCATTCTGGCTTTATGAACCTTTAATTCA
Source organism: Treponema sp. (assembly GCA_024402655.1). Classification (GTDB taxonomy): domain Bacteria; phylum Spirochaetota; class Spirochaetia; order Treponematales; family Treponemataceae; genus Treponema_D. Next base: position 20,148 of record JAKSTH010000014.1, read on the forward strand.
GGATGTTTTTGACTCATATTTAAAATCGCTTTTTCAACTTTTTGTTTTTTATCTGTGCCATCATCAAAAAGTTCCTGCTGACTTGGTCTTTCTTCTTTTTCAATATTTTCAAGGCCAACGCCTATAAGACGTACACCTCTGTTTACTTCCCATTTTTTTTCAAATAAGTTTTTTAATATTTCATAAAAATGATCTAAAGTAGAAATGTTTTTATCGAAAGTTTGTCTTATAGAAACAGTGGAAAAATCTTCATAACGGATTTTAATCATTGCGGTACGTGAAAAACCTTTTTCTTTAAGAAGCCGGAACATTATTGAATAAGCAAGGTTCAGAATTACAGTTTCCAGTGCATAAGAATCATTTACATCATAAGGGAAAGTTGTTTCGGCACTAATAGAATGACTTTTTGCTTCTTTTCCAAAACGGTCGTCATCAAACTTTCCACGAACAACGTTATAAAGAAAACTTCCCTGATTTTCACCAAACATAAATTGAAGTGTTTCCAGAGGTTTTTCATAAATATCTCTTGTAGTTTTTATGCCACAACCGTTTAATCTTTCCAGAGTTTTTGTGCCAAGACCAAATACTTTCTTAAGTGGAAGATTCAGCATAAATTCTTTTTCTGTTCCAGGCTGTACAATATACAATCCATCTGGTTTTTTCATGTCTGAAGCTATTTTTGCATGATACTTGGACTGTGCAATTCCAACTGAAACAGTAAGCCCTGTTTTTTCAAAAATTTCTTTTTTGATTTGTGCTGCAATTTCCTGTGGCGTTCCAAAAAGTCTTTCCATGCCGGTAATATCAAGAAATGCTTCATCAATAGACATTTGATCTACATCCGGAGAATAATTTTTTAAGATTTCCATAATGCCGTAAGAAATTTGAGAATATCGTTCCATACGACCGTAAACATAAATACCATGAGGACACAGTTTATAAGCCTGAGCTGTTGGCATGGCTGAATGAACACCATATTTTCTGGCTTCGTAGCTGGCAGTGGAAACAACACTTCTTCTGTCTTCTGGTTTTCCACCAACAATAACAGGTTTACCTCTATACTCCGGGTGATCCAGCTGTTCTACAGAAGCAAAAAACGCGTCTAAATCAACATGTAAATACCAGTGTTGAATTTTTTCCATTATTTGCCACCTGCAGAAATAGTTTTTGTGTAGATTTTATGAGTATTGTTTTCTTCTACAAGAACTTTTACATTAATTGTTCCATTTACAGTTTCAGTTCCATAACTAAAAGTTGTGTTTTTTGGAGGATAAACAGGAATCAGAAAATTAGACTGATTTGCACTTGTCTGCTGATAATAATTTTCGGAATACAAAACAGGATTTCCATCTTCATCTGTAAGATTTAATTCCATACATTTAACATTTTCATTTAAAGAAATAGAAATTGTTCTGTAAATATTTTCAAAAATATTTTTATCATTATAGCTTATATTAATAATCTGACCGTTGGTGTCTTCTACTACTTCTACTTGAGAATTATCAATTTTTGCTTCTGGATCAGAAAAAGAAACTTTATTAACAATCAGACAGACAATCATAAAAACAAAATAAGCAGTAAAAATAGTAATTACAAAAACCCGTCTTTTAGAAAATTTATTCTGGATGGCAATAAGAATACGGAGCCACATAATAAAAATTGGGAGAACACAAAGGGCATAGGCAAAAACTGCAATATTACTAGAGGCAAGAAATTGTTTTAAGCCGGAAGCCTGATTGGAAATATAAAGAAGATTTATATATGGAATGTAAATTAAAATAAAAATCAGGAAGAATACAATGTGAATCCAGTTTTTGTGAAAAATCAGCAGAAGAATTGAGCATAAACAAAGGAACAAAAATAAAGGGAAAAGAGAAATATCTGCAAGACAGAAAATACATTCATTTAAAAATGTTGTCATTACAATCAGTAAATCTATTGAACGCTCTCCGTAACTTTTTTTATGAAACAAAAGTTCCATAAGGTAAAAAGTAGAAATTAATGCTGAACCAATAATTATAGCAAGAACAGGTAGTCCAAAAGCTGTTTGTGCCGTTTGACCTCCTTTTGTGGCTGCCATGTAAATCAGTTTTGCAAAATACCATCCCCCTATGGTAAGAATAAAAGTTACTGGAATTGTGTACCAGTTTTTTCTGATTTCTTTCCAGACTGCAGAACGGATACTGCTGTTTAAATATGCAAGAACAAATACAAATGCAAGACTTAAAAAAGTCATAACAATAAGGATTTTTATAATTGTATATTCCGAAAGCCAGAATTTCTTATTTCCAATTCTAAACATTAAAGAATGATAGTCATTATCAGAATTTTTATTTTTTGTGTAATCATCTAAAAATGCAGAAACAACTCTTGAAACTTTTTCCTGTGAAACTGTTTCCAGATTAAAGCCTGCAGAAATAACAGGAATACTATGCTGGGCAAAACTGCTGAAAACAGGATTAGTGTTAAAATTTAATTTTGAAAGCTGGCTTAAATAGTAAACTGGTAAATCTTGAGAAAGTCGCTCATTAATATAAGCATCATATGTAGAATTTATAAGCCAGGAAGGGGAAGTTTGTCCTTCTGAACCTGTTTGAACAGTATTTTTTTTAGAATCTAAATCCAGAATAAAGGCGGTATAATTTTTGTCTGCATCAATATTGTTTAAAAAAGATTTGCTTCCATCAACAACTAAAAGGCCTTCTGAATCTACATCGGTTCCATAGATAAAAAGCAGGGTAGAATTAAAATTTCTGTAAATAAGGTCGCTGATTAAATCAAAAACTAAATTCTGATTTTTGTAAGCACTTTCCATTTTTATACAAATAATCAGGTTATTTTGATCGTATGGATTTTGTCTGTCAAAATGAAGAACAATATTGTATGGAAAAGTATTGTCGCCAGAAGCTATAATTTCCTGTTTTTCCAGGTTAAAATTCAAATCGGAAAAAAAACTGTATATGTTATCACAAAGTGAGATTCCCTTAGGCACACTGTTTTGACTAGAAAGAGAAGGTAATAAAAATATCAGTAAAAATAATGATAAGAATATTTTTTTTAGGGAAATCATCCTATCTTCAGTTTATTATTTAAGTGTTTACAATGCAAGACCCATAATGTATAATAGAACAAATAATTCGTATGTAAAAAAGTAGGCGAAGGTTTAGAAACATGGGCTCAAGCGACAAAAAATTTATTATTGAATTACCATTGAAAGTTATTCTTACAGAAGATGGTGCTTCCAATTTTATTAGTAATAACAAGAAACTTTTAAGATTCAAACTTGCCGATAACCTGGATGAATACGGTATCTCATTAAATAAATTCTCACCTCAGTCTATTCAGAGTATGATTCTTTTGGATTATATTTCTAAAATTGAAATTTCCATGTCTGAATTTGTTTCTTCACGTCAGGAAGTTATGGATCTTTCAAAAGTTGTTGTTTATTCTCTTTTGTATAAACAGTTTGACCGTGAAGTTTATAATGCTTTAATTCAATGTGAATGTGTAAGAAAGCACAACAGACAAAATCCTTCTCATCTTATTGATGAAAAAACAAGAATGCCTGAAAAACAGCTTCGTTCTATTTTGCAGAACAAAGAAAATATAATTCAGCAGACAAGACGCAGTATTCTGGATCCAATCTGGAAAGCTATTATGACAAACAAAGATTATACTGCAGAAGAAAAAAACATATATCTTTTAATGTCTGAAAAATTTATGAATCGTCTTGGTTTAATGAACTGGTACATTATTACATTGTTCCACAAAAATGATGGTGCCAACGAAATGTTCATTGCTTTAAGAAATCTGCTTAGTTCTTATATGGAAAAATCAAAAGTTGCAGAATATATTTCCGTAATGGTTATGGAACTTGCTTTGAATAATGAAAACACAAATATTAGAAAAGAAGCTCGTTCAATGTATCATGGCGTAGATGATATTGATGCTTTAATTTTTGATCCAGAAGTTCGTGCAAAAATTGTTCAGGAATTGCAGCGTAAACATGAATTAGTATTCCTTTCCTGGAAACTTGGTGGTGGTTCATCTTCTATTGGTAAACAGGGTCGTCTTTCAATTACATTGTATAACAAAGATGATGAATTCCAGGAAGTAAAGGAAAATATTGATAACGCAAAGTCATCTAATACTGCAAATAAAACTCTTATTGACTTCTACCGTGAATTACCAGAAGGACAGGAAGGAACAGATTTAGGTTTGTACTATCTTTCTTATCTTGATGACGCTTGTAAAAAGGTAAATGTTAAATTTGAGTCTCTTGTAAACCAGTATTCTGCAAGTGACTTAACTGTCATTACCTTGAACTTTAATTTTTAATATATGAAAGCAAAGCCTTTTTTGTTAATATTCTCTTTTTTTCTTTTCATTTCCTGCTCACAGGAAACACTTAATATAAAAGAATGTCATTTTTATATTATTTATGATTATTCAGGTAAAAATCAGGTTCCACAGCAAAGTCTTAGTGTTTTTGTGGCCACAAATGTTGATGTGAGAAAACTGGATGAAATAAAGGTGACAGATCTTTCTTCAGACTTTTTCTGGCAAACAAAGGACTTATACAGATTTACAACTTCTGAAAAAAATTATGCCGGATATCCTTCTTTTAAAGTACCTGAAGGAGATTCATTTTCTGACGGCACTTATGAAATAACCATTACAACAAAAGACGGTAATAGTATAAATTACACAGTACATTTAAATACAAATAAGCAATTGTTATTGCAAAAAGCAGAGGAAACTGAATTGCAATGTAAAAATATGAACGCCTCTGAATATATAACAATTTATAATGCAGAAAAAAAATTATTGTTTTATGGAAAAAAATCAGATGATTTGCAGAATGCAAAAGATGTCTGGTTAAGATATAATAATGCTGCAAGTTTTAATACAGTCTGGGTTTTAGATAATAAATCTGCTACTGTTATTATGCCTGCACAAAAAGTTGAATCTGGAGAAAATAATGAATAAGGAAAGTTCGGAACCTTTGCCCGTCCTTAAAAGAGAAGTAAAAACTTATGTATTAAGAGCTGGTCGTATGACAGCTGCTCAGGAAAAAGCTTATAAAGAGTTGTCTCCCGGCTACTGTATTCCATACGAAAATAAAAAATTAAATTTCGTAGATATTTTTGGAAATACAAATCCTATAATTGTAGAAATTGGTTTTGGTATGGGAGACGCTACCTGGCAGATTGCAAAAGCAAATCCTGACATCAATTATATAGGAATAGAAGTTCACACTCCTGGTGTTGGAAAGCTTTTAAGTGAAATTCAAAAAAATGAATTAAAGAATCTTTATATAATTGAATATGATGCTATAGAAGTTTTACAGAATATGTTTGGAGACAATTCTATTAACGGTTTCCATATCTTTTTCCCAGATCCTTGGCCTAAAAAGAAGCATCATAAAAGAAGAATGTTGCAGCGTCCAAGAACAGATCTTTTGGCACAAAAACTTTCTAGTGGTGGTTATCTTTATTTTGTTACAGACTGGCTGGAATATGCCGAGTTTGCTCTTGAGCAGCTTAATGAAACACCTGGATTAAAAAATAAATATGAAGGTTTTGCTGAACCACAGCCTTGGAGAAATCAGACAAAATTTGAACGAAAAGGTATGGCTGCAGACCGAGTAATTACAGAAATCTTTTTCGAAAAAAAATAATTGGAAAATAACATGGCAGAATTGTTTGAGGAAGTTGAAAACAGAATAAAAACTCTGGAAGTTTTAATTAAAAAGTATCAGAAATCTTATTACGACGGAGAAGGTGAAATTTCTGATGCTGAATTTGACAAACTTTGGGATGAATTAAAAGAACTGGATCCTCAAAATGAAATTCTTTCTAAAGTAGGTGCTGACTCAGGCAATTTTGCAAAAATACGTCATGTTATGCCAATGGGTAGCCAGGAAAAAGCTGCTAACCCGGAACAGTTTTTGGAATGGGCAGCAAAACATGTTTACGAAGAATATCTTGTTGAATACAAACTTGATGGAGCTTCTTTGGAACTTCAATATGAACACGGATATTTAAAAAGAGCAGTAACTCGTGGAGATGGTTCTATTGGAGACGATATTACTGCCAACGCAAAAAAGATGCAGGGCGTATTACCTGCTTTAATGCTTGATGGACAGATTTTAGATTTTACAGGCGGTATTCGTGGTGAAGTTATTATGACCCACGAAGTTCATGAAAAACATTTTTCTGATAAAGCTAACTGTAGAAACGCAGCCAATGGTTTAATGAAAAGAAAAGATGGGGAAGGCAGCCAGTATCTGACTCTTATTGTTTATGATGCATTGGCAACCGACGGTCAGGTTTTCTTTAAAACTGAAAAAGAAAAAATCCGTTTTTTAATGAATCTTGGTTTTAGTGTGGTAAAACTTGTAATTTGTAAAAATCCACAGCGGGTTATTGATTATCGTGCAAAAGTAATGGAAGACCGTAAATCTGTTATTCCTTACGATATTGACGGGCTTGTAGTAAAAGAAGATGCAATAAATTTTGAAGATGCCAGCCGTGCCCGCCCAGACCGTCAGATTGCTTTTAAATTCAGTTTGGAAGAAGCCGTTTCTACTTTAAGAGAAGTTGAATGGAGTATTTCAGGTGCAACTTATACACCTGTGGCTATTTTTGATGAAGTTGAATTGAATGGAACAAAAGTTCAGCGGGCAAGCCTTGCTAATCCAGATACAATGCGCTCACTTGGTGTAGAGATTGGAAGCCATGTTGTTGTTGTAAAACGTGGAGAAATTATTCCTAAAATTGAAAATGTTGTGGAAGAAAAAAATCTTGTAACTACACCAATTGTTTTTCCCCAGGTTTGTGAATGCTGTGGCACAAAGCTTGTGGATGAAGGAAGCCGCTTATTTTGTCCTAACAAGGGATGTGAAAAGAGGGTATTGCATCAGCTTTTAAAATTTCAGCAGGTAGTTGATATTCGTGATTTAGGGGAAACTCTTGTTACAGAATTGTTTAAAAATAAAAAGGTAACCTGCATTTCAGACCTTTATCGTCTTTCTGTTGAAGATCTGGTTCCATATTTCTTAAATGAAGAAAGCATTGAAAATGAAAAAGAATCTGCGGGAGCGATAAAAGTTTATAACAGTATTCAAAATCATAGAAAAATGCCACTTTCCACTTTCCTTGGTGCATTCGACATAGAAGGATTTGGTGAAACTTCTGCAGAAAAACTTGTAGCAGCAGGTTTTAATACTCTTGAAAAAATGCTGGAAGCAAATGAAATGCAGATTGCAAGTGTTTATGGTTTTGCTCAGATTATGGCAAAAACAATTTGCGAAGGCTTAAAAGAAAACAGCGAAGAAATGCGCAGAATTGTAGAAGAAGGGCTTGTGGAAATTACAGGTGGAGCAGAAGGGGCTTTATCTGGAAAAAGTTTCTGTTTTACTGGCGAATTATATACAATGAAAAGAGCCGATGCCGAACAGCTTGTAAAAAAGAATGGTGGAACTACAAAATCTTCTGTTACTAAAGATTTAAGTTTCCTTGTAACAAACGATACACAAAGCGGTTCTTCAAAAAATAAAAAAGCTCAGCAACTTGGAATTTCAATCATAGATGAAAAACAGTTCCTGAGCATGGTTAATTCTTTAGTTTAATAAATTAATAATCCATTCCTTCGAAAGTAAAGTTTGTCATAAAGAATTCTGGTCTTACAGCTTCCATATTTAATCTCATTTCCCAATGTAAATGAGGTCCAGTTGCAAGTCCTGTTTTACCAGATTTTGCAATCAGCTGACCAGCTTTTACTGTATCACCTTCTTTTACAAGCATTTCAGAAAGATGATAGTAAAGACTATACAAACCTGGCAAGTGTTCAATAACAATACTCCAGCCTGTAGAATTTCTCCATTCAGCAAGAACAACTTTTCCTTCTGCACAAGATTTTACTTCTGAACCTTCTGGAACACCATAATCGTTTCCGTAATGAAGGCTTGTAGAAGATTTTCCATTTGAATAAGCATAAACTCTTCTGTCACCAAACCATGAAGTATAGCGGGTAGAAGTAGTTGGAGAAACCATTGGTTTAAGTGAATTCACTGCGTCAGAATTTATTGTAGCAAGAATTGCATTAAGTTTTTCAATCTGTGCTGCTCTTGCAGAACTATTATCAGTTTTAATTGCAGTATTTGTGCTGTCTAAAGGAATTGTTTCACTATTGAATTTTCTTGCCTGAAAATAAAGTGGTAAAGTAATTTCTTTTGCAGGTTCATTGCCTTCGGTTACAGTAATCAGTAAATAATAATCATCCTTTTCTAAGAAAGAAGAAAGTGGAATACCACAAAGCAATTCCTGATTTGTTGCTTTTTTAGATTTACCTGTTGAATAGAAAACACCAGATTCCAAAGCCTTTGTTCTTGATTTTCTGAAAAGCTGCATTTTTGCCTGTTTTTCTACCGGTTTATCTTTTTTATGAGTTTTAGGTGTCTGAATCATCATTCTAACGAAAATTGCATCACCTGGCACAAGGGAATCATTATAAATAATATTGATGTTACAGTCTTCTTCCTGATATTTAGCCTGAGAAACATTCTGCTTAATTTCCTGAGCATACAAAGAAGTGATTTGAAGAAGCAGGAGTGCTAAAAAAAATTTTTTTACATTTTTCATTTTGTTTTCCTTATTTCCTTTAAGATTATTTGTGGAGTTGAAATGCCGTTAAAATAATTTCTATCCAATGTATACATTATATCATAGTTTTGCCCAATTAAAACATCTTTATTAAGACGTTCTCCTTGTCCCCAGAACATGGCTGGAACTTTTACATGAGTATAATCCATAACCAGTTTAAGTGATGTTGGATCTTTTTTTCCAACTGCCATTCCATCGCAAACAGGAATGCCCTGGGAAATAAATAGAAGTTCCTGATTTTCACTGCCATAAGGTTCAAAATTTTCAATTAAATCAAATATTTCTTTAGACATATGGTCTTTAGAAATTTCTGCATCAATAAAAACTTCATCCTCGGAGTCTGAAAGAGTAATATTTCGGCTTTCCTGCTCAACTATTTCAAAAAATTCTTTAAGTTTGTCTTTTGTAAAACTAAAACCGGCAGCAAAGTCGTGACCACCATGGTTAATAAAGAAATCCTGAAATTTGTCCAGGAAGGTTGTAGAAATAAAACCACGACAGCTTCTCATAGAACCAATACAAACATCACCAGAATATGTAATTGCTATAGAAGGCACATTAAATTCCTGCATCAGTTTTGAAGCTACAATTCCTGTAACTCCCGGATTAATTTTTTCATGGAATACAGCACAAATCTTATTATGATTTTTTTCAAAACTCTTTTCAGATATTTCTTTGATTGTGAAAACTGCTTCAGACACAAGAGTCTTTCTTGTTTCGTTAAAATCATAAATCTGATTAGCAAGTATTTCTCTTTCTTTAGGATCTGTACTTATAAGAAGTCGCAATGAAACGTCAGAGTGGCCCATGCGTCCTGCAGCATTAAGTGAAGGAATAATTGTCCAAGATAAATCTTTGGAAGTAATAACTTCACGATTAAGTTTTAATTTATTAAATAATTCTGCCAGCCCAGATCTTGGACCTTCTTTTTTTATAGTAAGTAAGCCATTTTTTACAAAAATACGGTTTTCGTTTTTCATTGGCATTACATCTGCTAAAGCTGCAAGGGCAACCAGCTGCAAATCTTTCTTTTCATTTTGAATGTGTTTAGGATACTTTGTTGCAATTAAACGCTGGCAATAGCTTACATAAAGATTGTATAAAGCGCTGATTGTTGTATTTTCCTGTTCATGATATTTTCCAATTTTTGAAAGTCCCTGTAATTCTGCGGCTGTTTTATTTTTAAGGGCAGGAATTATTTTTGTGATTTCACTAGACAAGTCATTAATGTTGAATTCGATGCCACTTCCAAAAATCTGACTTAAGATTTCTTTTGTCTGTTTTGCGTTCCACGAATATATCAGCTGACTTTGTAAAAAATAAGGGAGTTTAAGATCATAAATAGAAGTTTTACCCGGTATTATTTTTTCATGTAATTCTTTAATTCTTACAAGATTTTTGATTTTTACACAGTCTGAATAAAAGATTTTTTCTTCTTCGTTATAATTAATGTCTAAAATACAAATTTCTGCATTATAAAAATCTGTTTCAGCAAAGCGAAGTGCACTTACAAGTTTATAAGCAACTGCGGCACCTGAAATTTCTTTAAAAGGATAATTGCATTCTTCAACTTTAGGATTAACAATAATAATGGCTTCTGGTAATTCGTCCTGAGGATTATGATGGTCAGTAACAATTACATCAATTCCTAATTCATTTGCATGCTGGATTTCTGCAAAATTTGAAATGCCACAGTCAACAGTAATAATGAGGGTTCCGCCTTTTTCAGCAAGTTCATCTATTGCTTCTATAGAAAGACCATAAGGAGCATCTTCTAGTGGCAGCTTCCAGTAAACATCAAGGCCAATTGATTGAAGATATTCATAAAGGATTGCTGTACTTGTAATACCATCAACATCACTGTCACCAAATATTAAAACTTTTTCGCCTTCTTCTTTTGCAGTAAGGATTCGTTCTACCGCATCTTCCATAGTTGAAAAGTTGAAAGGGTTGTGTTGAAAACGAAGGTCATTTTCCAAAAAATATAAAAGCTGTTCTCCTTCTGTAATGCCGCGACGGTATAAGATGGAGGCAGTCAATTCATTAACACCATATTTAGTGCAGATTGGGTTTATATCTTGCCTTGTTACAGGCTTTTTGTTCCAGTTATTCAAGAGAGTTTCCTGTTATAGATTTATTATAAAATCCCCATAGAAGTTTCTATAGAGTTCAATTTACATCCTGCATTATTTTCAATGAGAAAAAATACTATCTGTTTTAGTTGTTCATAACTGCTTTTATCAATTTTGATATTTCTTGCTTCTTTTGGTGAAAGATTTGTAATTCCATATAAGTAGTAGACAGAACCATAATTCAGCTGGCCAAAATCTGTCTTATTTTGTCGGGACAAACAATCACTGCAAACAAAACAGTTATCACTTATATTATAATAAGAAATCTTATCATAGGCAAACTGAGAAGTAAAAAAATCTGTTCCACATAAGCCGCAGCAGGAAGTATCTGGTTGAACTCCCAAAAGTTGAAGATAGCGCCATAAGTATCTTATTAAACCTAAACGACTTTGATCTTCTGTACATAAATCCATACCGTCTAAAAAGCCCTGCAAAAGTGTAAACGCCTGCTGGTTACTTCCTCCACAATGAGTTTTTATTGTAAGTTCAGAAGCCAAAGCTGCTGCATATGTTTTATATAAACTTTGACTAAAAGAAAGATGAAAATTTTCTGGTTCAAAATCACTTATTTTAATCTGATTTTTTTCTGGATTTTCATAAAGCCATATTCTTCCTGTATTATATGGACTTATAAGTGAACGGAAACGACTTTTTGGTCCTCCATATAAAGTGGCATAAATAATACCATCTTCAGGAGTTAAAATAGTTACCGAACTGTTATTTTCTCCAAGAGTTTTAAGATTAAGAATGATTGCAGATTTTGAACTGGAACGATTCATACATATATAGTATAGACGAAAAAGATAAAAAAAAGGCAATAAAATTTGAAATAATGAAAATTTATTTGTTGTCAATTGTTGTTTTTTTTTTATAATTAATATACTCAAAAAGTAAAGGAGACAAAAATGAGTTTAAAGAAAAAATTTTTATTAATTATTGGTTTTGCAGCTTTATTTGCAATGTCTTGTGCTTCTAACAAAATTGATCCATCTATTTTAGAAAGCGATGTATTTACAGTTAACAATATAGAATATGTTGAAGATCAATTAAGTTTCTTAGACAATCAGCAGGTTTTTACAAATCTTCCATTAGAAAAAATTAAGGAATCTTTTTTTAATCAGTATGGATATGAATTGAGTTTTGATTTATATACAAAGAATGATTATAAGAATTTTATAAAAGATTCAATCACATGGGATAGATATACTGTAGATTATTATTCAAATAAAAAAGAAACTGAATCTAAACAGACTGTTGTTCTTTCTTATGCGGTAGACAGTTATTTTGGATATCTTAATTGGACTATTACTGTAAATCTTCCAAATGGTAAACAGCTCCGTTACAATGATATGGATAAAAACTGGTCTATTAAAAGAAATTATGCAGATAAAAATAATGCAGCAACAGTTGAGTATATTGTAAATAATAATATTAGAATTCAGCAGCTTAATGGCGAAAATATGTATGCCTATATTGATGACAATAAAATTGAAGGTACAAATAGTTTCTATATACCTGCTGGAAAAGAAGTTGAATTGACATACTCCATCAATGATCAGGGAAATGCATTTGTAGCTGGTGGTGTATGGTTGAATCAGGTAAAGAAATTTACTTTTGAAAAAGGTAAAAAATATAAATTTACTTATAAAATTGACCGCAATCACTTTTTGGCAAAAGACTGGACAGTAGAATTGTTCGTAACTGAAGTAAAATAATAATT
>JAKSTH010000140.1 GCA_024402655.1 Treponema sp.
TTGCAAAAACAAAGTAAACTGCAGTCAGGACAACCGCAATAATCACTGCAATGGAGACAGCATTACCGATTGCCTTTCCAGCAGTTTTAGAGTCACCTTTTCCCAGTGACTGGCTTACAAAAGTACAGGTTCCGTCCCCAACCATTACGGCAAGAGCCAGAGCCACAACTGTAAGCGGGAAAACTACAGTGTTTGCAGCGTTTCCATAGCTTCCAAGATAACTGGCATTGGCAATGAAAATCTGGTCTACAATGTTGTAAAGGGCAGCAACCAGAAGTGAGATAATACATGGAACAGAATACTTACGCATTAAAACAGGAATGGGTTCCGTTCCCAGAAAAGATGTGTGAGAGATTTGATTTGTCTGTGACATTTTAATCAGCCTCAAAAATAGAAATTTTGCAGACGCTGATTTTTTTTAGATGTGAAGGTTAAATAAAAAACAGTGGGCTGCAACAGTTGGACTTACGCAACATGCAACACACTGCAACTAGAATATAGCAAAATTTTGGGATTTTTTCAAAGGATGCTTACCGTCTATAAATCTCAAATCTGTCTATCAAATACCCTACTCATCTGCTATACCCAAGCCTGAACTTTTGCACCGTCTACACTGCTTCTATTGATAGCAAGTCCATTTGTGACTGTTGCACCTTTTGCAGCTTTCTTGATATCTGGTTCTGTAGCAGCTTCTACTTCAACAAAATCTGAAATTTTTACTGCAGGTTGTTTAGGTGGATTCTGATCCCTGTATGATGACATTTTCTCATCAATGGCTTTTGTGATTGTTTCTTTTTTGATGTGATTTAGTTCGCAAAAATTATCTATGGACAGATTTGATGCTGCAAATCTGTCTAACCAGACTTCTCTTTTTGCCTTTGTCTCGAATAAATTCAAAATGGCCTCCGTTCTGGAGACCATTTTATTATGTAAATTTGATTAGTTTTAGGTGGTGATAATTAGACGCTTACATCTCTTCCAATTTAGTCTAAGGAACTTAAAGATTCTATTTTCTAACAAACAATTTTTCAGTCACTCTTTCACTAAGAACTCCGGCTCCAATTACCAGAACTGTAACAAGAACAAATACCCATCCGTGAGCACATTTAGCAAGAGTTGCTACATATTCAGGTGACATTTCTCCTAAGGCAGTTTCTGTAAATATTTCTGTCTGGAAATAAAGTGGCAGCAAATTACATGATGGCATTGCAACCAGAACTGGAACACAAACCCGCATCATAAGACGCTTGTTATTTTTAAGTACAAGAGAAAGAACAGCACCTGCTGTAAGAAGGAAAAGATTTCCTACCTGCATTAAATCCATACCAATTTCACCGATAGCACGGTTCACAAAAAACCAGGCTACTGGAAGCAAGAGAGCGGATTCAGTTTTCTCTATACACATTGTAAGCGGACCTGCAGCTAAGAATGCAGCAACAATTCCAACACAAATCCAGTAATAAGGACTTGCAAAACCAGGAAGTTCTGTAACTAATACCAATACAACGTACAATACAAAATAAAGTATTGTCATCCATACACTTTTTGTTTTTTCATTCATTTTTTGACCTCCGAATGATATTTACAGTTAGTTTTCACTAACATTATGACCAAAAAAAATTACTTATTGTGGATTTTCCACACTTTCATCTACAAGCCAGTAATCACAAATATCATCACCATTTGCAATTGTGTGCTGACGGTATAAATTAGCGTGCATCAATTTAAAAGTGATGTAATCGATGTTGCACAAAACAGGTGTAAATTCAGGAAATCCTTTTTCCTTACAAAAGGCAGCTATAGGACAGAAAGAAAACTGATAATAAAAGCCTTCTTTGTGAAGATTTTCGTTAAACCCAAATTTCCAGGTCTTGTTATCTTCTGGATGTGCATCTGCCCAAGATGCAGCGTTTTTCATTTTACAGCCAAAAGTTTTAACTCCTTCTTCTGAACGGAAATCAAATTTTGTATAACCGTTCTGGGCCACCTTCCATTTGAGAAACTCTTTGATTATTTTTCCCATATCATCTGTAGAGATCTTTTTCTCACTGGCAAGCCACACAGAAAGAAAAATAAAACCAGAACGGATATTGGAAGACATAGGATTTGCATCACTCACCCCTTCCACTTCTGAAAGCAGATTTTTGTAAATGCCTTTTGCTTTTTTCATAAGATCATTTACATTTCCTTCTTTCCAGTAATCCTTTACAATCGGCTTTAATTTACTGGTCATAACCATCCATACCAGCGCACTGTACTTCATCATTTTTTACTCCTATTATAACGTCATCACGAACTTGATTCGGGATCTATTTCCTATTTCTGTAACTTAACTAAAGCTTCAACGCCACCATAATTATATATTCCCTGTAACTTCATAAAAGATTTTGCTTCCTGTAAAGTCAGATCATGAGATACTGCTTCTGCAATTGCATTAAAACCGCTAGCTGCAAGAGAATGAATAAAGAAATCACTTACTTTTTTGTCTGAACCAATTTGCCCCACAATCCGTTTGTAACTTTCTTCTTCCTGTTTTATAAGCTGATCCATGTAATTCTCATACTTAGTTCCAGATGCTTTACAAATAATTATTTTAAAATCCTCAAAATGCTCATAAATAAAAGAAAGCACATTATTTGTTCCCTCATCAGATTTTTTTTCGGATTCAGAGATTGAATCTTCTGGTTTTATTTCTCTGACTGCTAACTCATAAATTGACATTAAAGCCTGAGCAGATTCAGAAACAACTGCATCTAAAAGTCCTTCTTTATCTTTAAAACGGGTATAAATTGTGTGAGTACTTACGTTACATTCGCCAGAAATTTTTCTTAAACTGGCGTTTAAATAGCCGGATACTAAAAACTCTTTTCTTGCAGCAGAAATAATTGATTCTGTAACCCCTTCTGTTTGTTGTTTCACGAATACTCCTGAAAAATATTAAAAGTAACACCGTTACGGTAACAGTGTTACTTTATAACTAGAAGAAAGTATTGTCAATACATTAGTCCTATCTAACTCACTTTTTAATTTATTTTCCACTCATACTTACAAAAGCTTCCAGCATTTCAAAATCATCTTTGTTTTCTTTGCCGTCAAACTGAAGCTGAAATAATGGAATAGATTTTTCCGGTCTGTTCATCTTATTTAAGATTGCTGTAGCATTTTTACTACTTCTTTTTGTTTTACCTCTACTTTTTTTCTATTTTCACCAGTTCATAGCCGGTTTCTTTAATAACACTGCGGATTTTTTCTTCATCCAGCGGGTTTTCAGAAACAAGAACCGTCTGTTTCTTTCGTCTTGATGATTTCACTTTCTTTACTTCAAAATTCTTTCTTATTGCATCATTAATGTGACTTTCGCACATACTGCACATCATTCCGTTTATATGTAAAATTGTTTTCATTACAACACCACCGCAATAATTCCAATCAGCCCCTGCATAGCAAGTCCAAAGCTTGGCATAATAATTCCAGGCAAATCACAGAAACATTTTGGGTTGATTTTTCTTAAACTGATTCCAACAATCATTAATGGAATAGGATTCAAAATTACCATCCATTTTGGAACTACAAGTGCACCACCAAGAATTCCAATCTGAACACAAACAGTCGATGCCATTAAACACAAATAAAAGAAGAAAAATGGAAATAAAATTGCCTTGTACATTCCTTCCAGAACGTTATCCGCAGACTGGAGTTTTTCTTCTTCGGTTCGAAAATCTTTTGAGTTCTGAACAATTCTCTTTACAATAATTGCCTGAAGACAAAGGAAAGTGTGAATGAAAAATCCGCCGGTACAACCAAGAAATGCAAAACAAAGCATTACAATAGCCAATACTTTGTTTGAATCAAGCATCTGAAAATGAAGAGAATACAAGCCCAATCCGACACAAGGAACGCCCACAAATGCCAGCAGAATAGAAGTTCCAAAACGCCACTCAGACATTTTAAGCCAGTTGCTGTCCAATTGTTTTGAAGTTCCAAGTTTCTGATTGTCTGAACCTTTTAAGTCCAGAAGTACATCACCACAGCAGCATAAAAGTCCGCCGAACAATCCTAAAATTGAAAACAGTAAATTAATATTCATAAAATATACCTCCATATTTGTTATATCGATTCTCTTTTTGACAGGAAAACTGGAATTTATCGGCCTCTTTACCATTCTTTCAAAAATTGAAATTCCTGATCAAAGCAATCTTTTCTGGCTTCATTGCATTCAGCAGGCCATTTCTTTTCTGCCGGAAATGCTTTCTTCCAGGATTCCGGCGGGTTTGTGCCGAGCAAGTGACTTGCATGAGGGTAGATAATTGTCCTGACTCTGAACGGATAATCTGCTTCAGCAAGCGCTTTTTTCATTCTCCTTACAGCTGTCGGTGAAGGCCACTCATTATCTCTTTCAGGTGCAACCAGCAGGACATCTGCTTTCATATTCTCAACTTTGATTCGCGATTCCTCTGTCAGAGCAGCGTTTTCATAGAGTGATCGTAGAAACTCATTGTGATGCTCGGTATCTTGTTTCCTGTATTCCCGCAGCGATCCGAAGAATCCTTTCTCCCGCTGCCCGGTAAAGAGAGAACATGGATAATCCTTTCCGTGATAGCTGAACCATGATCTTCCGGTTGGCTTCCCGAAAATTTTGGGCTCCTCGACAACATAATCAAAAGGACAAATACTAAGAACGAGGCTGATATCAGGTATTAACGATGCACACAGAAGTGCATAGGCTGCACCCGAAGATATGCCGTGAATACCTATTTTTTCAAATCCGTTTTTCTTCAGTTCAGACACAGCCTTTTCAATATAGTCTACCGGAATACCCCTCATTTTCTTTGACATGCCCTTCCAGAAGTAAAACCCAAGGACAAGGACCGAGTATCCTTTCTCTCGAAGATACTCCGAATCTTTAAGACAATGCTTCTCATTCATTCCTGACCCATGCATCCAGATAATAACTTTTTCTCTGTTTGTAGTCCCTTCAAACCAATAGGCTTGAAATCCGTCTTCTTTAACGGTATAAGAATTCTTCATTGCTGTCTCCCATACAAATACTTCTTCCTTATCTTTAGCAGGTATTACCCCGCTCTTTTTCAATGCATAATGATGTCCAAACTCGCTATCAGTATAAGTGCTCCCGTTAAGCATTA
>JAKSTH010000141.1 GCA_024402655.1 Treponema sp.
TCTTTACATTGTCCCAACCAACAACGTCACGAAGAATTTCTAAGTAATGAAGAACCTTAGTTTCACCGTGATACTCAATACCATCTTCTTTAAGATAGTTGTTCGCCTTGAATGCTGTATTCTCATCATTCTGCATAGCGTCATTAGTCTGTTTAATAACGTTATAACATGCAGAACAAAGAGTTACTAAATCCTGACCTTTATCACGAGCATTAGCCAATGCACGAACTGAAGGTAACTTTGCAGCTACTTCATTAGTACCAAGTGGATATTCTCCACCACAGCACTGCCAGTCAGGAATTTCTTCAAGTGTGAACCCTAATGCTTCCGCAGACATGCGCGCATATTTATCAAGGTCAGCAGCCTTGTTTTTAAGCGTACATCCAGGGAAATACGAATATGTCATACTTGCTCCTATAAATTGTTGTACCAAATTTCTGATAAATTTTATTTAAAATATATCACTATCTATTTTACTTTATAATTGGATTTTTGTGAATATGATATTTATAGATATAAGAAGAAAAAAGTAAAATTGAAATGAAAATTTTTGTTTGATAAAACTAGAAAGTTATACGGATAACAGCTCCATGTCCATTTTTAACATTGTCAGCTTCTATAATTCCGTTCATAGAATTGATGATTGTTTTTGCAATAGAAAGGCCTAATCCTGAACCACCGGCAGCTCTGGAATGTGCGTCATCGCCTCTGTAAAAGCGTTCAAAAACATGATCAACTATGTTTTCAGAAAAACCTGGACCGTTATCTGCAATTTCGAAAATATGTTTGCCAGAAATTTTTTTATAAGTTAATGTTACTTCAAGTGGAGAAGGACAGAATTTAAGGCTGTTTGAAATAACAACCATAAAAACCTGATGAAGCAATTCTTCGTCAGTGTTAAAATTTACATTAATTTTTTCATTAAAATGAACTTTTGAAACAGAAGACAAAATTTGTGTTTCTTCACGTAATCGTTCAAAGAAAGATTTTAGATTTACTTTTGTGTAATTAGGCTGAATTTTTCCACATTCCAGGCGGGACATTTGCAAAAGGATGGAAATAATATTTTCCATAGATTTTGTTTCATTAATAATAATTCCAAGGGACTTTTCAAGTTGAGCTGGATCATCTTTTCCCCATCTTCTTAAAAGATTTGATTGGCCAGAAATTACTGCAACCGGAGTTCTAAGTTCATGTGAAACGTCGCTGGTAAACTGTCTTTCTCTGTCAAAATCTGTTTTTAAGCGTTTGAAAAGATCGTTGAATGTTTTTGCAAGACTGTCAAATTCATCTCCGTTATTTGTTACAGGAAGAGTTTCATCAAGGTTGCTGCTGCCAATTTTTTTAGCTTTTTCTGTCATTTTTACAACTGGCAAAATTGTGCGCTTTGTATAATACAAAACAATCATAAAACACAAAACAAAAATTGGGAGAATGGCAATTCCTATAATGATTGGCAGAAAGTGAAAGAATTTAGTAGAAGAATCTGAATCCATATTAACAGAAGTCTGAATGGAAATCTGATTTTCACCAAATCTGAATTTTCGTGAGTAATATAAAATATAAAGATTACCATCGATAAAATAATTTTCTTCTGAATATAATTTTGCTTTACCTTCTGTTTCAGGAAGATGTGGAAGATAAGGATTGTTTGAAGAAATTAAATCGTAATCATCTGAGGATGTTGCGTATCGGGAAGAATAAACCAGATAGTCAATATAATAGGGAAGTGTTGTAAAACCATTTTTCAGCTGCTCAGTATCCTGCTGGTCAATTGCAATTTCTATAACTTTTGCAGCATTTTCCAATTCCACCGATTTTTGTTTTCTTATAGAAAGCCACAAAAACTCTGAAATGAGAAGAGAAATGATTACAGAAACTACAGTCAATACAATTGAAAAGTTTATAGAAAAACTAACTGCAACTGATTTTGTTTTTAATTTCATTTATCTGAGCCGTCAATCATCATAAAACCAGTACCGCGAACAGTTTTAATATATTCCTGTTTTGCTACCTGGTCGATTTTTGAACGAAGGTATCCTACATAAACATCGATTGTGTTTTCATCAATAAAGTGATTTTTACCCCAAACTTCATCAATAAGAGTGTCTCTTGAAAGAACCTGATTAACTCTTTCCATAAAAAGTTTAAGCATAAGGAATTCTGTTTTAGAAAGATTTACAATTTCACCATTAAGAGTTACTTTCATGCTTCCAATCTGCAGTTCCAAATCACGGTTTTTTAATACTTCTGGAGTTGCAACTGTAATAGTGGCTCTTCTTAAAACGGCTCTCATACGGGCAAGAAGCTCTTCAATTTCGAATGGTTTTGGAATATAGTCGTCTGCACCTGCATTAAGACCATTTACACGGTCATAAGTTTCGCCTCTGGCAGTAAGTACAATAACAGGAACATTTGAAGTTTTTCTGATTCTTCTAAGTACTTCAAGTCCGCTTAATTCTGGAAGCATTATATCCAAAAGAATTAAATCTGGATTAAAACTTTCGAATTTTTCCAAAGCAATTCTTCCATTTTCTGCTACCTGAGTTTCGAATCCTTCGTGCTGTAATTCAAGATTTACGAAATCAGAAATTCCTGAGTCATCTTCTACAATTAAGACTTTTTCCATTGTGAGGCTCCGTTTAAATTTATAGATTCTAAAGATATATTTTTTCGGCTTATAGTTTCTACATTAATAAGTTTTAAGAGGAAAGATTCTGCATAGTCTATTACAAATCTAACCTGAGTTCCTTCCCGATTAAATATAAACTTTGTGTTTGCGTTTATATTTTTTTCATTGATGTAGATTGTGGAAGCGGAAATTGTTTTAGGATTAACAGGTTCTGTAAAGAAAATGTCAACCTGAATAGTATTGTTTATTTTAGTTGTTACTATGCGATCAACAAAATTTTCCTGAACAGCATTCTGTGAAAAACCATTAAATGAGATAAATAAAAGTGTAAATAAAATAAATAATTTCTTCATACCTTTATAATAAACCGGTTTTTGTTTTTGTAACTCAATATTTAATAAGAAAATATTAAGAACTTTATTAAAGAAGCTGAAAAACAGTTTATTTAATAAAGTTCTGAACCTGATTCAGTTTCCAAAATCAGGTTCAGAGTATTTTTATGACTTATTTACCCTGAGGATAAGCCATTGCTTCTGGTTTGAATACTTCGTCGAATTTTTCTGCTGTAAGGAATCCAAGTCCTACACAAGCTTCTTTAAGACTGATGTTTTCATCGAAAGCTTTATGAGCTGTTTTTGCAGCATTTTCATAACCAATATAAGGGTTTAATGCAGTTACAAGCATTAATGAATTATAAAGGTTGTGGTGCATTTTTTCTTTATTAGCCTTAATTCCAACAGCACAGTTTTTGTTGAAAGAAAGAATTGCTTCTGCCAAAAGACGACAAGACTGAATAAAGTTATATGCAATTACAGGCATAAATACGTTTAATTCAAAGTTACCCTGAGAAGCAGCAAAAGAAACTGCAGCATCATTACCCATAACCTGAACTGCAACCATTGTAACAGCTTCACACTGAGTTGGGTTTACTTTTCCTGGCATAATAGAAGAACCTGGTTCGTTTTCTGGAATAAAGATTTCTCCAAGACCGTCGCGTGGACCAGATGCTAACCAGCGAACATCATTTGCGATTTTCATCATATCTGCAGCTGTAGCTTTTACTGCACCGTGAGCAAATACAAGTTCATCTTTAGATGTAAGAGCATGATATTTATTTGGAGCTGTAACAAAATCTTTTCCTGTAAGTTTAGAAACACATTCTGCAACTTTTGAATCAAAACCTTTTGGTGCATTAAGACCTGTACCAACAGCAGTTCCACCAAGAGCAAGCTGTTTCAAATATGGAAGAGAAGATTTAAGCATTTCAACATCTCTTTCCAAAGAAGTTCTCCAGCCAGAAATTTCCTGGTCAAAAGAAATAGGTACAGCATCCTGAAGATGAGTACGACCAGATTTTACGATTCCTTCATTTTCTTTTTCAAGTTTCTTGAAAGTAGCAATTAAAGTTTCAATAGCTGGTAAAAGTTTATCTTCCAATGCATAAACTGCAGAAATGTGAAGTGCAGTTGGGAATGTATCGTTAGAAGACTGTGACATATTAATATCATCGTTTGGATGACAAAGTTTTTTTCCTGCAATTTCGTTAGCACGGTTAGCAATAACTTCATTTGCATTCATGTTTGACTGTGTACCAGAACCTGTCTGCCAAACAACTAATGGGAAGTGATCGTTTAAAGAACCAGAAATTACTTCATCACAAGCCTGAGAAATTGCCTTAAGTTTTTCATCAGTCATTTTTTCAGGTTTAAGTGCATTGTTAGCCATTGCAGCTGCCTTTTTAAGGTAACCAAAAGCTTTTGTAATTTCACGTGGCATTGTTTCAATACCAACACCAATTTCAAAGTTTTCGTGACTTCGTTCAGTCTGAGCACCCCAGTATTTATCTGCTGGAACTCTTACTTCACCCATTGAGTCATGTTCAATTTTGTATTCCATAGCGGGTTTATCCTCCTGGATAACCCGCTAAACAAGTTTGTCAAGACTTTAAGCGAAGCGTGTCTTGACTAACTTGTATATTAAAAATCAGGTTATCCTAATGATTGTTATAAAGTATTTTAATAATTATATAAAAAAAAAGGGGTATTTTCAACAAAGAAAATACCCCGTATCTGATTCTAATAAATCTTAGAACTTAATCTGTTTAATTACATCCTGTAAACATTCAGCTGAGTGTTTAAGAGAAGCAACTTCAGCATCTGTAAGAGGAGTAGCAACATGTCCTTTAATTCCGTTACAGCCAACGATTGTAGGAATAGAAAGACATACATCTTTTATTCCGTATTCGCCGTTGAGCATAGAAGAAATTGTAAGAACTGAATCTGTAGAGTAGTTCAATGCTTCAACTAAAGTAGCAGTTGTTACACCAATACCGTAGTTTGTACATTTTTTAGCAGCAATAA
>JAKSTH010000142.1 GCA_024402655.1 Treponema sp.
AAAGGGGTTATAGTGGTACTAAACAGAACTACTAATAGAGGCAAAGATGTCAGATTTAACCATTATTGATACATTAATTGATTTTGGACTCACCCGTCAGGAAGCAGTGATTTATGAATGTTTGTTAATTCATGGGGAGTTATCTGGCTACGAAGTTTCTAAAGAAACCGGCATTTCCCGTTCCAATGTTTATGCTTCATTAAACGGCCTTGTAGAAAAAGGCGGCGCTTACTTAATAGAAGGCGAATCAACAAAATACACACCTGTAGAATTAAAAACTTTTACTCAAAACAGACTTATAGACTTAAAGAAAAAGGCAGAATATCTGGAAGCTCATGCTCCAAAAAAATATTCCTTTAGTGACGGATACATTACTATTCTTGGGACAAAAAATATCAGCAATAAAATTAGAGAAATTCTGGAAAAAACCCAGCTGCGTCTTTATGTTATGGCTCCGGCAGAAATTCTTAGCGAATACTATTCAGAAATTGAACAGCTTGTAAAAACCGAAAAAAAAGTTGTTCTTTTGACAGAAGGTTTTTCAATGCCTGGAGTTCAGATTTATTCTACTCAAGTAGCAAAAGGACAAATCAGACTTATTTCAGATTCAGCTTATGTTATTACCGGAAACTATACTGGCAATGAGCATGACACTTGCTTGTATTCTGGCCAGCGAAATCTTGTGGAAGTTTTGAAGGAAGCGTTGAAAAACAAAATCACTATTCTTTCAGGAAATAAATAAACTATAAGGAGTTATAAAATGAAAATTGGTATTTTAGGTTATGGTAATCTTGGTAAAGGAATTGAATGTGCAATCAAACAGAATGCAGATTGTGAACTTGCAGCTGTATTTACACGCCGCGATCCTTCAACTGTAAAAATCTTAACTGCAGGTGTTCCTGTATATTCGGTTGATGAAATTGAAAAACACAAAGATGAAATTGATGTTTTAGTTTTGTGTGGTGGTTCTGCTACAGATCTTCCAAAACAGACTCCAGAATATGCAAAATATTTCAATGTAATTGACAGTTTTGATACACACGCAAAAATCCCAGAACACTTTGCAAATGTTGATTCAGCTGCTAAGAAAAGTAAGAAAGTTGCTCTTATCAGTTGTGGATGGGATCCTGGAATGTTCAGCTTAAATCGTCTTTATGCTAACTGTATTCTTCCAAATGGAAAAGATTATACTTTCTGGGGAAAAGGTGTTTCACAGGGTCACTCAGATGCTATCCGTCGTATTGAAGGTGTAGTAGATGCAAAACAGTATACAATTCCTGTTCAGTCTGCTTTGGATGCAGTTCGTTCAGGTTCAAATCCAGAACTTACAACTCGCCAGAAACATACTCGTGAATGTTTTGTAGTTGCAGCAGAAGGTGCAGACAAGGCAAAAATCGAAAAAGAAATTAAAGAAATGCCAAACTACTTTGCTGATTATGATACAACAGTTCACTTTATCAGCCTTGATGAATTAAAAGCTAATCACTCAGGAATTCCACATGGTGGTTTTGTAATCCGTACTGGAAAAACTGGTTGGGATAATGAATTCAATAATGTTATTGAATACAATCTTAAACTCGATTCAAACCCAGCTTTCACTTCTAGTGTAATCATTGCTTATGCAAGAGCAGTTTACCGCATGAACAAAGAAGGTCAGACAGGTTGTAAAACAGTATTTGATGTAGCTCCAGCATATCTTTCACCACTTTCCGGCGAAGAAATTAGAGCACATTTGTTGTAGGAGTTTAAATGAATTCATATATCGAAAAGGTTGATTTTTTTAAGGGTAATAATCCGGAAGAAATCGCTAAAACTTATGGAACACCACTTTATGTTTATAATGAAGAAATTCTTCGTTCACACATGCATGATGTTTCTCAGGTTATTACAAAATATGCTTACACAGCCAATTATTCTGTAAAAGCAAACACAAACATCAATATTTTGAAGCTTGCTTTAGAAGAAGGCAACAATTGTGATGC
The DNA here is from genome assembly GCA_024402655.1 of Treponema sp. Lineage (GTDB taxonomy): Bacteria > Spirochaetota > Spirochaetia > Treponematales > Treponemataceae > Treponema_D. The sequence continues at coordinate 1,983 of JAKSTH010000142.1, forward strand.
AATGTCTGTTGGTGAAATTGAAATGCTTCTTAAAGCAGGTTTCCCAGAAGAACGCATTTTCTATATTCCAAATAATGTAGCAGAAGAAGAACTGGAATTTGCAATCCACAATGGAATTATGACTTCTTTGGATAGTCTTGCTCAGCTGGAACTTTACGGCCAGGTTTGCGAAAATCTTGGTCTTAGTGTAGATGACAGAGGCCGTTGTTGTGCAGTTCGCATTAATCCTGGAGTTGGAGCTGGACATCACGAAAAAGTTGTAACTGGCGGTAAAAAGACAAAGTTTGGTATTTCGGAAGATTTTATTCCACAGATTTTCGAAATCACAAAAAAATATAATTTGAAAATTGTGGGAATAAATCAGCATATTGGTTCATGTTTTATGGATCCACAGCCATATCTTGATGCAGTAACAAATCTTTTGCGTATTGCAACAGAAAACTTCCCAGGTCTTGAATTTATTGATTTTGGTGGCGGTTATGGTATTCCTTATCATAAACTGGATGACGAAGCTCCTTTCCCAATGGAAGACTTTAAAAAGAAACTGGAACCAATTTTGGATGCTTTTGTTGAAAAATATGGCAGCAAACCTTTGTTCAAATCTGAACCAGGTCGTTTTTGTGTTGCAGAAGGCAGCGTAATTCTAGGTCGTGTTCATGCAATCAAAGAGAATAATGGCCACAGTTTTGCCGGAACAGATATTGGTATGAATGTGCTTGTTCGTCCAAGTATGTACGACAGCTGGCATGATGTAGAAGTGATTCGTGAAGGAAAAGTTGTTGCTCGTGATAATTTAATTGAACAGACAGTAACTGGAAATATTTGTGAATCAGGTGATATTCTTGCAAAAGCTCGTCCATTGCCACAGATTAAGCGTGGTGATTTGGCTTGTTTACTTGATACAGGTGCTTATGGCTGGAGTATGTGTTCTACTTATAACAGTCGTCCTCGTCCTGCAGAAGTAATGATTTGCAAAGACGGAACAGTAAAACAGATTCGTCGCCGTGAAACTATCGAAGATTTAATGGGATTGTTTTAATGGCAGAAGAAGTTTTTTATAAAGACGGCTTACATTTTTCCTGCCAGCGTTGTTCTTTTTGCTGCGGCCATTCACCAGGATTTGTGTATCTTTCTAAAAGAGATTTAGATACTCTTTGCACTCACTTTAAGATGGGCGTAAAGGAATTCTTTGAAAAGTACTGCAGATGGGCAGATTATTACTATGGAGACGAAGTAATTGCCTTGCAGGAAAAAAAGAATTACGATTGCATTCTTTGGGAAAATGGCTGCTCGGCTTACGAAGCCCGTCCTGTACAGTGTTCTACATATCCTTTCTGGGCCTGGATGGTAAAAGATAAGGAAATGTGGGATGAATGTGCAAAAGACTGTCCTGGAATGAATCAGGGTAAGCTTTGGACTTACGAAGAGATTGAAAAAGACCGTATGGCTTATGTTCAGAATATTCCACTTAGAAGAGCCGAAGTGGAAGAAATGATGAAAAACGAAGAATAAAGTAAAAAAGGATTGGTTATTTGGAAATGACCAATCCTTTTTTTTAGACCTCTCGACTTCGCTCGAGGTGACATTTATTAAGCTCGAGGTGACATTTTGTTATGTTCGAGTGACATTTATCAAGCTTAAGCGATGAAGTGACAATTAGTTGTATCTTAAATCGTCGATACGTTTTGTTTTCTTTTCTGAACGAGGAAGTTCTCCAATGCCTACAACTTCAACTTTTGGTGTCATGTTGTATTTATTTTTGAATACATACTGAATACCAAGAGAAACTTCTGTTCTGTCTGTTCCGCCTTCAACTTCTACGTAAATTGTCATCTGGTCTTTTCCGTCCACATGTTCAATTTTTGCTCTGTATTCACTTGAAGTTCCTGGAACTGTTTTAATTACATCTTCAATTGTACTTGGGAAAATGATGTTTCCTTTAACTTTAACCATATCATCAGAACGGCCAAGAATCTGTGTAATTCTAGGATAAGTGCGGCCACAAGGACATTCTTCTTTAACAAATGCTGCTAAGTCGTGAGTTCTAAAGCGGAATAATGGAGCACCTTCTTTAACTAATGTTGTTAAAGTAATTTCACCAATTTCACCTTCTGGAACAGGTTTACCAGTCTGAGGATCAAGAATCTCGATATAAATGTAATCATCAAAAATATGCATTCCTGCATCAGATTTATCACAGTTTATACCAATACCAGGACCATAACATTCTGTAAGTCCATAAATATCATAAAGTTCAATGCCAAGAATAGACTTAATACGATCGCGCATTTTGTCTCCCCAGCGTTCTGAACCGATTACACCTTTTTTAAGTTTGATGTTTTTACCAATGCCACGAGCTTCTACCTGTTCTGCCAAAAGCAAAGCATAAGAAGATGTAGCACAGATTACTGTAGAACCAAGATCCTGCATCATCTGAAGCTGTTTTTCTGTATTTCCTGGTCCCATTGGAACAGCCATGGCACCAAGTTTTTCACAACCAGCCTGGAATCCAATACCAGCAGTCCATAATCCGTATCCTGGAGTAATCTGGATGCGGTCTTTTTTACCAATTCCTGCCAATTCATAACAGCGGGCAAACATAAGAGCCCAGTCATCAACATCTTTCTGTGTATATGGAATAATTACAGGTGCACCAGTTGTTCCTGATGAAGAATGGATACGGATAATATCTTCTTCTGGAACTGTTGCAAGCCCAAGAGGATAAGCATTTCTTAAATCCTGTTTGTCACAGAAAGGAACCAGGCGTTCAAAATCTTCCTGAGTTTTTATATCATCTGGATTAACATTTTTAAAACGTTCAGTGTAAAAAGGATTTCCAAATTCTTTTACTCTTTTAATCTGAGCACGAATCTGTTCAAGTTGTTTTTCATTCATTTTCATAGTAGTACCTTTTGTTTATATTGTTACTTTATATAGTAACATATATGTAAATATATGTCAAAAAAAAGTGGGATTAAAACAAAGAAAATATAATTGCTATACTAA
>JAKSTH010000143.1 GCA_024402655.1 Treponema sp.
CCTTTTCCACAAACATCACACATTCTAGACATTTTCTTTATCCTTCCTTATATAAAACAATTTTCCCACAAAATTAACGATAGTTCAAAAATATTAAACAAATTTTTAAAAAAAGTCAATTACTCAAACCTAATTTAACCAAAACTACTTACCGTAAGTTCCTTCTATATCCCTTATCTGATCACGGATTACAGCAGCCTGTTCATATTCCATTCTATCTGCACATTCCGCCATTTCCTTCATAAGAGCTTTTATAAGTTTTTTACGATCTGAACTGTTAAGAAGATTTGCAGAACTCTTTAAAACTTCCAGCTGGGCATGAGCATTTTCTTCCGCATCTTTCTTTTCATGAACCAGAATATCCTGAACTGCTTTAGAAACAGTCTGCGGTGTAATTCCATGTTCCTTATTATATGCTTCCTGAATCTCACGACGATGTTTTGTTTCATCTATAGCTTCTTTCATAGCAGGACTCATATGGTCAGCATACATTACAACTTTTCCTTCCGCATTTCTGGCCGCACGACCAATAATCTGAATAAGAGAAGTTGTAGAACGCAAAAAACCAATTTTATCAGCATCAAGAATGGCAATGAAACTAACTTCTGGTAAATCTATACCTTCTCGTAAAAGATTGATTCCAATTAAAACATCAATTTCGCCTGTTCTTAAAGATTTTAATATTTCTACTCGCTCAAAAGTGTCTATTTCCGAATGAATATATTTTACCTTTAAATCCAGCTCTGTAAGATAATCAGTTAAATCTTCAGCCATTTTTTTTGTAAGAGTAAGTACAAGGCTTCTTTCTTTACGTTCAATACGTTCTTTAATTTCCTTATAAATATCTTCCATCTGGCCTTCACTAGGTCTTACTTCAACAATAGGATCCAGTAACCCTGTAGGACGAATCAACTGTTCAACTACCTGTGTACTTGCTTCAACTTCTTCTTTTCTAGGAGTTGCAGTTACATAGATAATCTGATTCATTTTTTTATCAAATTCATCTCTTTTCAAAGGTCGATTATCCAAAGCAGAAGGCAAACGGAACCCAAAATCAATAAGGCTCTGTTTACGGCTCCTATCCCCTTCATACATTGCACCAATCTGAGGAACTGTTACATGAGCTTCATCAATCATACATAAAAAATCATCAGGGAAGTAATGAAGTAAAGTTGCAGGAGGATCTCCTCTTTTTCTTCCACTTATTGGGCCAGAATAGTTTTCAATACCAGGACAGGTTCCCATTTCTTTCAGCATTTCTATATCATAAGTAGTACGGGTTTTAATTCTTTCCGCTTCAAGAATTTTTCCTGCTTTCTGGAAAGCTTCATACTGTTCTTCCATTTCTTTTTGAATACGTTCAGTGGCGCCCAAAAGTAAGTCATTAGATACTACAAAGTGCTTTGCAGGATAAAAAACAGTTTCGTCAATTTCACCTGTTGTACTCATATTCAAAACATTAAAACGACGTATTCTTACAATTTCATCCCATTCCAGCTCAATACGATAAGCTTCATCGGTTTCCATATAAGGAGGAAATACTTCAATAACATCTCCATGAATTCTAAAATTTCCTCTTTCCAAAACCGCATCATTTCTTGAATACTGAAGCTGAATTAAAGAATCTGCAAATTTTTTTGGATTAAGAGTTTGCCCCTTTTCCAAATGAATACGCATTTCTTTGTATAATTCCGGCATACCAAGACCATAAATACAGGAAACAGTTGCTACAACAATTACATCCCGTCTTTCCATAAGGCTGTAAGTTGCCGCAAGACGAAGCTGGTCTATTTCCTTATTAATGTCACAGTCTTTTTCAATGTACAAATCTCTGGCAGCAACATAAGCTTCCGGCTGATAGTAATCATAATATGAAACAAAATATTCAACTGCATTATTAGGGAAAAATGATTTGAACTCTCTGTAAAGCTGAGCTGAAAGAGTTTTATTATGACTGATAATTAATGTAGGGCGCTGAACCTTTTCAATAATCTTTGCCATAGTAAAAGTTTTTCCAGACCCAGTTACACCTTTTAAAGTCTGGAACTTATCACCATTTAAAAAACCTTGAGACAGCTTTTCTATTGCCTGCCCCTGGTCTCCACTTGGTTCATAAGGAGCTACTACTTCAAATTTTCTCACTTTTTCCTACTCACATAAAGTAATCTTTAATGTAACATTCTGTTTATTTCGTCTTACAACAACAGTAACCTGATCTCCAGGTTTCTTGCTTTCCAAAGCACTGTAATAATCAGCCAGAGAACTAACAGGGATATTATCAATTTTTGTAATTACATCACCACCAATATAAATAATACTTGTTCTGCTTCCATAATAAGCGGCTTCTGTACCACCTTTTAACCCTGCTTTTTCCGCATTCCCGCCTTTTACGACTTCAGAAATAAGAACACCAGTAGAAACATCCAGTCCTGCATACTGAGCAATACGGGAATTCAACTGAATTATAGTTGCATCAATTGTACCACGCTGAACTTTTCCAAATTTAATTAAATCAGCAACAACTCTAACTGCAGTTTCAGAAGGAACAGCAAAACCAACGCCAGAACTGCTTCCTGAACTGGACATAATCATAGTGTTAATACCAATCATCTGTCCTTGAGTATTAAGTAATGGACCACCAGAATTTCCAGGATTAATTGCAGTATCAGTCTGAATCATATTTCGAATAATTCTTTTGTTAGAATTCTGAATAGGTCTTCCAAGTCCAGAAACAATACCTGTAGTCATAGTTCTTTCCATACCAAAAGGATTTCCAATAGCAATAACCTTCTGACCTACAACCAGATTTTTAGAATCTCCAAATGAAATAGTTTTTAATTCCATACCAGCAGGCGGAGTAAATTTTATAATAGCCAGGTCGCTGTCTAAATCCTGACCAACCACTTCTGCTTCATATTGAGTTCCATCAAACAACGAAACATAAATTTTAGAAGCATCCTGAATTACATGGACGTTAGTTAAAATGTAACCGCGTTTATCAATAATGGAACCACTTCCGCTTCCACCATCCTGTACATATGGATCCAAAAACCAGTCATAAGCTACAACCTTAGTATTAATGTTTACTACTGCTTCATTACAAAGCTGATAAACACTAATATTCTGGGCTTCATCCTGAGTATAAGAAGCGGTATTACTAACAGTTATTACAGATGAAGGATTCACTTCCAGATTCAATCCACTATCAAACTGAACCAAATCTTTGTCAGAAGAACTTTCATCTGCTTTTATAATCTCATCTTCACCAGTTACTACTTCTGTCTGTGAATTTTTTTCGATAGCTTTTCTGTCAATAAGTTTTACTAATGCTACAGTAACACAAACAGTTAAAAGACAAGCTGCCACAACAATCTTTACAATCTGACTACGCGAATATAATCTCATACACATAATGTAATAAATCACAATAAAGATGACAAGGAAAAATCGAGTTTAGCCTTAAGTATTACAAATTTTTATAAATCTGCAATTTCACAAATCTCTTCTTCCTCCTGATTAAAAAGCAGATGATGTTCTAAAAAACTAAAATATCCGTTTTTATCAATTATGATGTGGTCAAGAACTGGAATTCCAATAATTGACGAAGCTTTTAACAACATTTTTGTAGTTTCAATATCTTCATCAGAAGGTTGAATTCTTCCAGACGGATGATTATGACACAAAATCAGGGCTGCTGCATTTTCGCGAATAGCTTCTCCAAAAACTTCTCTAGGATGTATTAAAGTTCTGTTAATAGTTCCTACCGAAACTACATGAATCTGGATAATATCATGTCCTCCATTCAAAGTAACTGCTACAAAATGTTCACGTTGACATATAGCATAATTCTTCAAATACGGAATAACATCTTCCGGATGTGAAATATGAGCTCCTTGATGACAAAATCTTCTTTTACCAAGTTCCAGAGCAGCAGCAATAGCCAATGCCTTTCCAGTTCCAACACCTTTTAATTTCATCAGATTATTTACAATTTCTTCGCTATTAGACGAATCCATTGTGTCAACAATTCTGCGAGCCATTACTTCAACCGGCATCTCTTTATTACCAGTTCCCAGAATCAACATCACCAGTTCTTCATCAATTGGAAACTCAAGTCCACGCTTAAGCACCAGTTCCCTAATTTTCGGTTTGTCATTTTTTCTTTCCACATATATAATATTTCCATAACGTGAAAAATTCGGAAGTTTTTTTCAAAAAAAGTTAAAAAAAGTAGGATTTTAATTTGAAAACTAAATTAAACTTTACCAGATTATTTTTTACTCTGTCCCTTTTGTCATTTTCCTGCATGAGTTTTATATCATGTATTTCCATAAGTTCATTATTCACAAAAGAAACACAGCACATCACTCTTTCAAGAAATATTATGGCACCAGGATTTGCAACATCTTATGATCTGGCTAATTTTTTCTTAAGTCAGAATCCAAATGCTAACAAAGAAGAAGTATTCGAACTTGCATTTTATTATGTTTATGAAGGAATGGCAGAAGGCGTAAATTATTCAGTAGCCTTTGCCCAAATGTGCCTTGAAACAGGTTATTTAAAATTTGGTAATCTGGTAACACCAGAAATGCATAACTACTGTGGTTTAGGAGCAATGGATGCAGAACATCCAGGTGAAAGTTTTGCCACAATGCAGCTGGGAGTCAGAGCCCATATTCAGCATCTGCAAGCCTATGGAACAACCGAAGATCAGTCTCTTAAAAATCAGTTGATTGACCCACGTTATTCCTGGGTACACAAAACAAAATATATTCAAACCATAGAAGGTCTTTCCGGCACATGGGCCACAGATCCAAACTATGCCGCTAAAATAGAATCAATTCTATGTAAACTAGAAGAAAG
>JAKSTH010000144.1 GCA_024402655.1 Treponema sp.
CAACTACAACAAAAAAAGCAGCTTCTTCACCTGCCGTTTATGATGAAAGCAGTATTCAGCACCTGGAAGGTCTTGAACATATTCGACTTAGACCTGGTATGTATATTGGTTCTTTAGGCGACGGAACAAACGAAAATGACGGTATTTATATCCTTTTTAAAGAAGGTGTAGATAACTCTGTAGATGAATTTTCTCAGGGTTTTGGTAAAAAAATTGATATTGAAATTAAAGATGGCCGTGTAAAAATCCGTGACTATGGTCGTGGTATTCCTCTTGGAAAACTTGAAGATTGTGTAAGTAATGTAAACACTGGTGCAAAATATAATAACGAAGTATTCAAACAGGCTATTGGTATGAATGGTGTAGGTATTAAAGCTACAAATGCCCTTTCATCATATTTCCGTGCTGCTTCTATTCGTGACGGAAAAATGGCTGTTGTAGAATTTGCAAAAGGTAAACAGATTGGAACCACAAAAATGGGAAATGCAAAGCCTGGTGTACCAAATGGAACTTACCTTGAATTTGAACCAGATAAAGAACTTTTTGGAAAATACTCTTTTAATATGGAGTATATAGAAAAAAGATTGTGGAATTATGCTTATTTGAATCCAGGCCTTCAGCTTAAATGCAATGGCAAAGAATATATCAGCGAAAATGGTATTCAGGATTTACTTTTAAATGAAATGGGCAGCACAGATAAATGCCTTTACGATCTTTTGAATTATAAGGGAGAAAACCTGCAGTTTGTTTTAACTCATGGTGCTTCTTTAGATAAATATGTTTATTCCTTTGTAAACGGACAGAGTACAGATGATGGTGGTACTCATGTTACAGCATTTTTAGATGGATTTACAAAAGGCGTAAATGAATTCTATAAAAAAGAATATGATGTAAAAGATGTTACCAGCGGATTATATCTGGCACTGAAAATCGGACTTGATAATCCTATGTTTACTTCTCAGACAAAGAATAAACTTGGAAATGTTGAAGTTCGTGCTCCAATTATGAAGGAAGTTCAGCTTGCTGTAGATGACTGGCTTCGTCATAATCCTAATATCGCAGGTTCTCTGGAAGAAAAAATTATTAAAAACCAGAAAGCCAGAGCTGAAATTAACAATGTTACAGACAAGCAGATTCGTGCTGCAGAAAAATCTGTAATGATGAAAATTCCAAAATTAAAAGACTGCCGCTATCACTTGCAGGACGGACCAAAAGGTGCCAATTCTATGATTTTTATTACAGAAGGGGATTCTGCTACTGGTTCTATGGTTGGTAGCCGCAATGTTGAATATCAGGCTATTTTTAGTTTGCGCGGAAAACCTGAAAATATGTACGGCCGTAAAAAGTCTGCATTGTTTGAAAATGAAGAATTAAAGAATCTTACTTTTAGTCTTGGTGTTCAAAAAGAAATTGAAGGTTTGCGTTACGACAAAATCATTATTGCAACCGATGCCGATAACGACGGATTCCACATTAGAAATCTTGTTATGACATATCTTTTGCTTTATTTTGAAGAACTGGTTCTTTCAGGACATGTTTATATTCTTGAAACACCATTGTTCCGTGTTCGCAACAAGCAGAAAACTGTTTACTGCTACAGCGAAGAAAGCCGGGATAAAGAATTAAAAAATATGCGTGGTGCAGAAGTAACCCGATTCAAAGGACTTGGAGAAATTAACCCTAAAGAATTTGGTCAGTTTATTTTCCCAAGAAAAGAAGGGGAATCTGAAGATAAAGGAATGCATCTTACTCCTGTAACAATTCAGACTCTTAAAAATGTACCAGAAGTTTTAAAATTCTATATGGGAAAAAATACACCAGAAAGAAAAGACTTTATTGTACATCACCTTGCAGCTGAAATTGACGCATAATTTTTGAAAATGGCTGATGTAGAAAAACGTGTAAAACAGATTATTTCCTCTTGGTTTTTTACTCAGCCACTTTTATATTCCATTTATTGTACTCACACTTTTGTAGAAAATCCTAATATTCAAATTCCCATGCGCAGTGGTAAAGGCCGCATAGAATATTCATCTGCTTTGTTAGGAAACGTTACAGATTCTGTATTGGAAAAATATCTTAAAGTAGAACTTTATAGAATTCTTTTATTGCATCCTTATTCAAGACAGCCTGTAAACTGCATGAAAGATATTCTTTTTTTAGCCAGCGATGTAACAATTTTTCAGAATTGTAAAAAAGAATTGTTTTCAGATGATGATGGTTTTAGTTTAAATGGTGTTGATTATCTGAAAGCACTGCTCGGTCGTTTTACTGCTAGACCAGAAGAACTTCTTTTAGTAGACAAACTTTCTTTTGAACAGTGGTATAAAAAGATTTATTTTTATATAAAAGAAAATTCTCTTGGTGGGCAGCAGGCTGGTACTAATTCGGCTTTTACACAGGCAGGAAACCAGGCAAGTGAACTTTGGGAAGAAAATCAGGAAATTCAGGCAGAACTTGAAAATAAGATTCAAAAAGCAGAAGCTGAACAAGGTTGGGGTGGACTAGGCGGTACTCTTAAAAGAGAAATTAAAGAACAGGGGGATTTTGCTTTTGATTACCGCAGGGCTCTTACACAATTTCGTCAGAGTATTGTTAGTGCAAACAGATCTTTAACCCGCATGCGTCCAAGCCGCCGTTATGGTTTTAGTGCCATGGGAAGCCGTTACGACAGAAAAGCCAATGTTTTAATTGCTGTGGATGTAAGCGGGTCTATTACAGATGAAAGTTTTGGAAATTTTTATCATGCCATAAAAAACTTTTTCTTTCTGGGGCTCATTGAAAAAATAGATTTAATCTTTTTTGATGTAAACTTAAAAATCAGTCAGGCAATTCCTTTTAGTAAAAAAATAAATCTGGATGAAATAAAAGGTAGAGGTGGAACAAATTTTAATCCGCCTTTGGAATATTTTCTGGCACATAAAAGTTTATACAGCGGTCTTATTATTTTTACGGATGGAGAAGGTGATGTTCCTAGCCTGCAAGATTCCAAAAACAACATTTTATGGATTTTAGACAGTCGCCTGGCTTATGAAAAAAACAAAGGCTGGATTACTAGTTTACCAGGCTGTCGTGCTACATATTTACCTTTTTAAAAAATGAATTTCACCTGTTTTGATTAACCTGATTATAAATGCTATTATATAGAAATATAATTCAATAATTATTGAGGATTTTATGGATTATCTTTTTGCGTTACAGTCACTTAGAGAAATTTCTCCAGAATTTATTACTTACTTTTTTGTATTTGTTTCTGAATATTTATTAAAAGGAGCACTGGTTGCTTCTGGAATTGTTTTCTGGTGTTGTGATAAAAGAGAAGGATCTGCAATTCTTTTAGGTTATGCAGGAACTTATCAGGTAAATCAGATTATAAAAAATATTGCCTGCGTTTACAGACCATGGATTATAGATTCAAGACTTCATGTTGCATCTGGGGCCGCAGAAACTGCTACTGGTTATTCTTTTCCTAGTGGTCATACAGTAACTGCAGTTGCTTCTTATGGTGGCATTGGTGTTTGGCAGAAAAAGCGAAAATGGTTTTTAGGACTTATGATTTTCGCCATTATTCTTACAGCTTTTTCCCGAAACTGGCTTGGTGCTCATACTTTAAGTGATGTTATTGTTGCAGTTATAGAAGCGGGTGTGGTTTTAGTTGTAATAAATTTATTAAAACTATATATGGCAAATCATCCAGAAAAAGACACCATTATTATGATTTTTGGAATTGCTTTTACAATAATTATGCTTTTTGTAATGGAGTTTAAAAGTTATCCTGTTGATTATGATGCTGCTGGTAATGTGATTTGTGAGCCTTTTCTTATGCTTAAAGACTGTTATACAGCAGCCGGTATGATGACTGGCGGTTTACTTGGCTGGTGGCTAGAAAGACATTTTGTGAATTTTTCTATGCAGGTTTCTAAAAAAACTTTAATCTGGCGCGGAGTAATTGGAACAGCTAGTTTTGGACTTGTTTATTTACTTTCGGGATTGATTTTTTCTGCATTTATTCCAGCTCATTTTGATCACCTTGTAAAATATTTCTTTGTTTTCTTTTATGTATTTTATATTTATCCTTTGTGTTTTACTGCAGTAGAAAAAAAAATTAATAAATAGAGCACTTTTATGTACGAAGATATTGAATCGAATTTTTGGAAAGAACATTTTACTCATTTGCAGCATAAAAATATGGTAAACACAACTGCAGAAAGACTTGATCGGGAAGGTTTTTTGCAGGCAGTTCAAAAGTTTTCATCAGAACATATTGAATATAACCCTATGTATGAAGACAATGGCTCTTATATTACCTGGGAAGCTACTGTAACAAACAGCATAAAAATCAGATTGTTTTATCAGTATCAGATAAAAGGTTCGCTGATGCAAAAGCAGGGTAGTGAATTTGTAAAAATTGCTGATGCTAAATTTCCATATGATCCCTTTGGTGAAATTCTTGAATTTTTAAAAAAGAAAAATCAGTATGAAGCAGAACTTGAACAACTGCAAAAATCTAACCTCCAGAATAATATGAAAACTAAAATTGCCGGGGAATTTATAAAAGCCTGTTTACTTCAAAAATTCAAGAAAGAAGAAAGTACATTCTGGAATCTTGAACCTGTAGCAGATGGTTTTATTTTAACATTGAACAGAAATCATAAAGAAACTCAGATAAAACTTTCATATACAGATTTTGTTTCTGTGCTTGATAATATAAGTAAATAACATAAATATACTTGCAATAATATGCAAAAAAATGTATTCTTTTTGTATATTTATGCAAAATAATACCATAAGGAGGCAAATATGGCAAAAGATAAAGTAGTTTTAGCTTATTCTGGTGGA
>JAKSTH010000145.1 GCA_024402655.1 Treponema sp.
TAATATAATTTTGTGAACAATATTGAATCAAACATCTTATTAGTAATACATAACAATTCTTTCACAAGTCAGAGAGATATTTCAGCACAAACAGGTTTTTCTCTTGGATTAGTTAATAAAACCATTTTAACTTTACAAAGCGAAGGTTTATTAACTGAAAATTTAGTTGTATCTGAAAAAGGAAAAGCTTTAATTAAAGAAAATTCACCTAAAAATGCAATTATTCTTGCTGCCGGAGTAGGTTTACGAATGGTACCAATTAATACTATTCAGCCAAAAGGCCTTATTTCTGTTAAAGGTGAAAGAATTATTGAAAGGCTTATAACTCAACTTCATGAAAAAAATATAACCGACATTACAATTGTTGTTGGTTTTATGAAAGAAAAATTTGAATATTTGATTGATAAATACAATGTAAAACTTGTTTTTAATAAAGATTACATAGAGAAAGATAATCTTTTTTCACTCGACAAAGTTTTGAATAAAATCAACAATACTTATATTCTTCAAAGTGATGTTTATTCATTCAAAAATCCGTTTTCAAATTGTGAATTGAATTCCTGGTGTTCCTTGTCCAGTGAAAGGACAAGAAAAAGTAAATTAAAAATAAATAAACAATTTTCAATCAGTTATACAAATAAAAGTGCTCCAATGAATCAGCTTATTGGTATTTCATATATTAATAAAAATGATTCAATTGCTTTAAAAGATAATGTAAAAAAATATTTTTCAGAATCTGAATACGATAATTCAAAATGGGAAGAAGCTTTATTCCGCTTTAATAATATTTCTGTTTTTCCAAAATTATTTAAAAATAATCAGATGTTTGAAATTACTTCCTATGAAGATTTACTTTTCATAGACTCAAATTCTGAACAGTTGGAATCGGAAATTATTAATATAATCGAAGAAACTTATGGTTGCGATGTAAATCAGATTAATAACATAAAAACCTTAAAAAAAGGTATGACAAATCGCTCTTTCAGCTTTCAAATCGGCAATGATAAATATATCATGCGCATTCCTGGCGAAGGAACTGATTTATTAATAAACAGAAAACAGGAAGCTGAAGTTTATAAAACTATAAAAGATTTGCATATCTGCGATGATTTATTTTACATGAATCCGGATAACGGATATAAAATCACAAAATTCATTGAAAATTCCCGGGTTTGCGATCCTTATAATCAAGATGATTTACAAAAATGCATGACTCGTCTTAGAGAATTCCATAATTTAAAATTAAAAGTTAATCATGAATTTAATATTTTTCAGCAGATAGAATTTTATGAATCTTTATGGAATGGCAGCGCTTCTTATTTTGAAGATTACAAAGAAACTAAAAAGAAAGTTCTTCAACTAAAAGAATATATCGACTCTCAGAAAAAAGATTATTGTCTTACTCATATTGATGCGGTTCCTGATAACTTTTTATTTTCGGATATAAATGGCAAAGAAGAAATCAGATTAATTGACTGGGAATATGCCGGCATGCAGGATCCTCATGTTGATATTGCCATGTTCTGTATTTATTCTCTTTATGATGAAAAAAGCCAGATTGATAATTTGATTGATTTATATTTCCAAAATAAATGTCCATCTGAAACTAGAATAAAAATCTATTGTTATGTTGCAGCCTGTGGACTTTTATGGAGCAATTGGTGCGAATATAAGCGTCAGTTAGGCATTGAATTTGGCGAATATTCTATAAAACAGTATCGTTACGCAAAAGAATATTACAAAATTGCAACAGAAGAAATGAAAAAAAATTGGAGCTGAATAAATGAACAAAATAAAGCGTGCAATTATAATGGCGGCGGGCATTGGAAAAAGAATGCAGCCAGTAACTTTTAAAACTCCAAAACCACTTATTAAAGTGCAGGGGACTTGTATGATTGATTCTGTAATATCTGCTCTTGAAAAAAATGGCATTACAGAAATATATGTGGTTGTTGGGTATCTTAAAGAACAATTTTACGAATGGGCAAAAACTCATCCTAATATCACAATTATAGAAAATCCTGTGTATGATACTTGCAATAACATTTCTTCTTTGTACGCTGCAAGGGAACATTTGGAAGATGTTATTATTCTTGACGGTGATCAGATTATTTATAATACAGATATTCTTCATGCTGATTTTGACCGTTCTGGTTATAGTGCAATTCCAATTAATTCTCACAGCGATGAATGGGTAATGCAGATTGATGCAAATAAAACTGTTACTTCATGTTCCCGTACTGGTGGTGAAAAAGGCTGGCAGTTATTCAGTATTTCCCGCTGGTCAAAAGAAGACGGCCAGAAATTAAAAAAATATCTGGAACTTGAGTTTGAAGTAAATAAAGATTATCAGATTTACTGGGATGATGTTGCAATGTTCAAACATTTCAATGATTTTAATCTGACTATTTATGAAATGTCTAAAAATGACATTATTGAAATAGATAATTTTGAAGAATTAATTCAATTAGATTCTTCTTATAAAAACTAGTGGGAGTTTTGTATGAAAACAAAAGTATTCAAAAAAATTGATCCATTTACAACCTTAATTCCAATGGTTTGTATTTTACTTCTTTGTGTATTTTTCGCAGTGAGTCCAGAAAAATCTACAGTAGTAATTGATGCAATCAGAAATTTCTTAGGAAATGATTTAGGTTTGTATTATTTAATTATTGGTTTAGGAATTTTAATAATTTCTTTTTATATTGCTTTTTCTGATATTGGAAAAATCAAACTTGGTGACAAAGATGAAAAGCCAAAGTACAGTTTTTTTGCATGGGGTGCAATGATTTTTACTTGTGGCCTTGCTGCAGACATTCTTTTTTATTCTCTTTGTGAATGGCTTTTTTATGCAGATGAAGCTCGTACTGCAGAACTAGGTTCTCTTATGGACTGGGGAAATACTTTGTCATTATTCCATTGGGGACCAATCCCTTGGAGTTTTTATGCTGTTTTAGCTGCCTGCTTTGGTTTTATGCTTCATGTTCGCGGATGTCATAAACAAAAGTATTCAGAAGCTTGTCGTCCTATTTTAGGAGACAAAACTGACAAACTTCCTGGAAAAATTATTGACCTTTTAGCTGTATTTGCTCTTATTGCCGGAACAGCTACAACTTTCTCTGTTGCAACACCTTTACTTTCACGTTTGATTACAACTTTATTCAATATTCCAGATTCAAAATATATTACAATCGGTATTTTAACTGTTACTTGTATTTGTTATACAGTTTGTGTAATTAAAGGTATGAAAGGTGTAAATTTCCTTGCACAGATTTGTATGTATGTTTTTGGACTTCTTTTGATTTATGTTCTTGTGTGCGGTGGTCATGCCAGATTCATTTTAGAAAACGGATTTTCTTCTTTAGGATCACTGGTTCATAATTTTGTCAGCCTTAGTACTTACACAGATCCAACACGAACAACAGATTTTGCACAGAACTGGACAATTTTCTATTGGGCTTACTGGCTTGTATGGTGTGTTGCTTCACCTTTCTTTATGGGAAGCATTTCTCGTGGTCGTACTGTTAAACAAGTTATATTAGGTTCATATATTTTTGGTATGAGTGCAACTTTGGTATCTTTCATTGTTCTTGGCAATTACGGCATTGGACTTCAGGTAACAGGTCAGTTTGATGTTTTAAGTTTCTATCATGAATCAGGTGATTTGTATGGAACTATTGTACAGATTATCAGACAGCTTCCTTTATCAACAGTGGTAATTGTTGTAATCATAATTTCAATGATTGCTTTTTACGCAACATCTTTCGATTCAATTACTCTTGTTGCATCAGCTTATTCTTATAAAGAAATGGAAAACGATCAGCAGGCTTCAAATGGAATGAAATTATTCTGGGCAATTCTGCTCATTCTTCTTCCTGTTGCTTTAATCTTTAGTGAAAGCAGTATGACAAACTTGCAGGCTGTTTCAATTATTGCTGCATTCCCAATTGCATTAGTAATTATTTTGATTATTGCCAGCTTTATTAAAGACGCTAAAGCAAAATTAAATTCAGAAAAATAAATTAAGAAAACTCTTAGTGGATTATAAAATCAATCCATGATAGAGTTTCTTCAGGAGTTTTAAATATGAATTTAAAAAAGAAAATTAATTTAATTTTATTGTTGGCCCTGATTTGTGGATTATTCTCTTCTTGTATTATTATTGGCGGTGAAGGAACATATACAAATCGTTATTATTACACAGCAGAAATGAGTACAACTAATTACAAGAAATATATTGATGCAATAGATGATAAAAATAAAGGCTTTAATTTTTATCCAAATAATTATCAATATAAATATAATGATGGGCTTGGTTTTAAAAATGTTAATCACCAATATTTTTCAGATTATGATCTTAAAAAATATTTTAAACAGTATATAACAAATGTCGATTAAGTTGATGCGATGATAAACAAGATAAAGTATGAAAAACATATTCGAATCGATTTTTGTATTGGCGAAACTGTTCTATCTATTTCAAAATAAAAAATAAATTTAAAAGAGAGAGTTTATGAAAAAGTTATTTTTTATCCCCTTAGTGTGTCTATTTTTTTTAACATCTTGTATATACTCACCAGTTAATCGTTCCTTTAAAATTCGTGATAAAGGATTAAGCAAAGATTATTCTGGTCTAAATAATCCTGTAATTTTTACTTTAACAGCCACTCAAGAATTTTCAAAAGGGAAAAAAATTACCAAGGAGGACTTTGGATCTGTCCATCTTATTTACGATTGGGAAAATAATGAAAT
>JAKSTH010000146.1 GCA_024402655.1 Treponema sp.
ATAAATTAGGTTCAAATTGACAAGAGGACTTCTTCGGAAGTCCTCTTGCAATTTAACCCATAGTTAGGAGAAGTTGATCCGCTTTTAATAAAGAGAGCTTTGCTGCTGGATGTAGAGTTTTCATTGACGGTAGTAAACTTCAGTAGTATATTAGTATGTAAGTTATAAATATAAAGGAAGGCATTATGCAGTTATCTAATAAGTTGAGTTTTGTATGTAGTTCAAAAGAATTATCTGGTGTAAAAAAGATTGCCCAGAAAGTTTGTATGGATGTGAACCGTGTTTTTGGTTTTACACCTCAGATTGTAGAAGTTGAATCTTTTGAAGAAGTTTTAAATATGAATAAAGAAACTCCTGTTTTGCTTTTTGGTACTGCAGAAAATAGTGCACTTCTTAAAGATTGTGAAACAAAGGGAATTGTAAATCTTTCAAAAATTTGTGGAAAAAATGAAGTTTACAATTTTTGTATAAAGGGAAATTTAATTGCAATTGCCGGAAGTGACAAACGAGGGGCAATTTATGGTCTTTTCCATTTTTCAGAACTTATAGGAGTCTGTCCTCTTGTAGACTGGGATAATATTCAGCCTGTAAAACAGACAAGTCTTGAGTTAGAAGAAGAGGATTTTTGTTCAAAGGAACCTTCTGTAAAATATCGTGGTTTCTTTATTAATGATGAATGGCCTGCATTTGGTAACTGGGCAAATCATAATTTTGGCGGCGTAAATGCAAAAATGTATGAACATGTTTTTGAACTGCTGCTTCGTCTTAAAGGAAACTATTTGTGGCCTGCAATGTGGGCTTCTCGCTTTAGTGATGACGGTCCAGATTTGTTGAATGCAGAGCTGGCAGATGAACTTGGTGTAATTATGGGTGCTTCTCATCATGAACCTTGCTGTCGTGCCGGAGAAGAATATAAACATCTTCGTGGAAAAGATTCTATTTATGGAGATGCATGGAATTTCAGATCAAATGAAAAAGGAATTACAAAATTCTGGGAAGATGGTCTTAAACGCAATGGCCGCTTTGAAAATGTAATTACTGTTGGTATGCGTGGTGAAGCAGATACAGCAATTATGCAGAATGCAACCTTAAAAGATAATATTGATTTATTGAGAGATGTTCTTAAAACACAGAATCGTCTTATAAAAGAATATGTAAATCCTGATGTACAGAAAGTTCCAAGAATGCTGGCTTTGTACAAAGAAGTTGAACCATATTTTTATGGAGACAAACATACAAAAGGTTTAATGGATGATCCAGAGTTAGACGGTGTAACACTTATGCTTTGTGATGATAACCATGGAAATCTTCGTACTGTTCCTACTGAAAAAATGAGAAATCATAAAGGCGGATACGGAATGTACTATCACTTTGACTATCATGGCTGGCCATATAGTTTTGAATGGATTAATACATCATATCTTCCAAAAGTAAAAGAACAGATGTGTGCAGCTTATGATTTTGGAATTCGTGATTTGTGGATTGTAAATGTTGGGGATATTATGACAAATGAATTCCCATTATCATATTTCCTTGATCTGGCTTATGATTATGAAAAATATAGTCAGGCTGAATCAACAACTCAAGACTATACAAAACAGTGGATTTGCAAACAGTTCCCAGCTTTAAGTGATGAACAGAAAGATTTTGCTTATTCTATAATCGATGGTTATACAAAAATCGCTCATCTTTGTAGAACAGAATGCATTAAACCTGAAACATTCAGCAGTATCAATAATAATGAAGCAGACAGAATCTTGAATCAGGTAGAAGTAATTATTGCTGCAGCAGAAAAATTGAAGAAAGAAACAGAAGGTTCTCCAGAGTATCCTGGCATTTTTGCACAGATTGTGTATCCAGCTTGTGGAACAATGAATGTGCTTAGAATGCAGCTTTTAAGTGGAAAAAACCGCTGGTTTGCAAAGCATAATATGTGTTGTGCAAATCTTTATGCAGATAAAGTTCGTGAATGTGTTGCTTATGACAAAGCACTTGTTGCAGAAAATGATACTGTAGACGGCGGTCGTTTTTATGCAATGGGATGGTCTGAACATTTTGGTTTTAACAGCTGGTGTGAAGCAATGAACAGTTATCCATCTTATATTTATGTTGAACCAACTCGTAAAAATCGTTTTGCAGTTTGGGTAGAAGGAAATGAAACTGTTACAAGCGGCCAGGAATGGACAAATAAAAATCTTTATCTTGATGCATTTAGAAATCCTGAAATTAATAAAGCTGTGGTAAATGTTGGATTGTGTTGTCAATGGAATACAAATCTTCCTTGGAATATTGAAATTACTGATGGTGCAAAAAAAGACTGGCTTTCTATGCAGATTGTTGATAATGATGAATTGCAGATTAAACAGATTATTTTATCAGTAGACAGAGCAAAATTGGAAAAGGCAGAAGAAAAAACTGCAGTGCTGAAAATTAATGGTGACGAAGGTCGTGATACTGTTTTTGTAAATATTGATGCACAGGTTCCTTCTCTAAATTATGAAAAGGGAACATTTATTCAGACTTCTGCTTGTATCAGTATGGAAGCTGAACACTTTGCAGCAACAGGAAAAGGTAAAGATGGTGCCCAATTTATGATTCTTCCAGGTTATGGAAAAACTTTGTCGGCAGTAAAAGCATTCCCTGTTATTAATGAATATAAAAACGGAAAAGATGCACCTTATGTTCAGTACAATTTTGTTGCCGAAAAAGATGATTTATGTGCATTTGATTTTTATTTGAATCCTTCTAATCCTGCATATAAAGATAATAAGGAACAATTTATTGTAGAAGTAAATGGACAGAAACTTCTTAAAGATGCTGTAGATCCAAAAGCTTTTGCAGTTGGTGATAATAATGTGGTATGGGGAACTGATATTGCAAATAATATCCGTATTTCTACTGTTTACCAAACTTGTAAAAAAGGGTTAAATGTATTGCGTGTTTACCCTGTAACACCAAATATTGTACTTGAAAAAATTGTAATTCATTCAAGTGAATATAAAGTTCCATATTCTTATTTGGGAGCAGAAGAAACTTACAGGGTAAAATAATTTTACAGGTAAGTTTTATGAAGTATACATTAAGCACAGTTTTAGCCGGAGTTTTATGGGGAATTATTTCAATTTTCCTTAAAACTCTGGATGCTGCAGGCTTTGGAACCTTAAGTATTATGTTATGCCGGGCTCTTATTTCTGCAGTAATTCTTTTTCTTTTTATATTTTTTAAAGATAAAAGTCTTTTTAAGATTGAATTAAAAGATTTGTGGATGTTTATAGGGACAGGGATAATAAGTCTTACATTCTTTTCTGTCTGCTACTTCCGTTCTATATTGGAAATAGGTGCTTCTGTTGCTGTAATTTTGTTGTATACATCTCCAATTTTTGTTCTGATATTTTCATTTTTTCTTTTTGGAGAAGATTTTTCCGTTCCTAAAGTAATTGCTATTGTATTTGCCATGGCTGGCTGTGTTATGGTTACGGGGCTGGGAAGTGGTACTTCTTATATTAGCGGCAGAGGAATTCTTATAGGATTATGTGCCGGATTGGGTTATGCCTTATATTCAATTTTCAGTCGTTATGCTTTGGAAAAATATGATTCCCTTACAGTTACTTTTTATACTTTTGTTTTTTCAGCAGTAAGTCTTTTGCCATTTGGAGATTTACCATCTGTAGTGCAAAATCTTAGCGTAAAATCAGTATTCTTCTTTTTGGGTATTTCTTTTTTTTGTACTGTGCTTCCATATATTTTATACACCTTTGGCTTAAGCGGGTTGGAAACAGGTCTTGCGGCAATTATTGTTACAATTGAACCTCTTGTAGGCTGTCTTATAGGAATCTTTTTATGGAAGGAAGAACTTAGTTTAGTAAAAGTGCTGGGAATTCTTTTAATATTTGCAGCAGTAGTACTTTGTGGAAGGAAGAAAAATGACTGAAAAATTGCAGAAAACTTATGATTTTTTAAAGAAAACTTTTGATGAATCCGAATGGTTCAAATCTCCAGAAAATGCTGGAAGAAAACGATATAGATTTGAACATTCTATTAGAGTGTGCAAGGCAGGCTTTACTATTGCCCAAGGAGAAGGCTTTTCGGAAGAAAAAACTGAAGCTTTGCAGATAGCATGTTTGCTCCACGATATTGCTTATACTATAAAAATACCAGAGGGAATGACTTGGGAAGATCATGGCCGCATTGGTGCAAAAATGGCTCGTCCTTTTCTGGAAGAACTTGGATACTCTGGAAAACTGCTGGAAGATATGGTTTTTGGAATTGGAATTCATGCAGATGGAAAAGCAGATTTTCCAGGCGAATACAATGAGTTTACAGTATCTGTTCCAAATGCAGATGATATTGACCGTTTTGGTTTTATAAGAGATGTTTCATCACTGGAAAATTCCGGCTTTGAAAATATGGAACATCAGCAAAGACTGGATTTTATCTGGAAGAATCTTGGATTTTACAAATGGTCTTTGGAAAATGAAAAATACGGCACAGAAACTGCCAAAAAAATTATAACCGAACAGCTAGAATTTCAAATAAAATTCTGGCAGGGCCTTTCTGACCAGCAATGGATTACCAAGTGGGAATAGGGGAGAAAGGGATAAAAATTATTAAATTATGAAAAAA
>JAKSTH010000147.1 GCA_024402655.1 Treponema sp.
GAGCTGCGTTTAATCCTTCTTCGCCTTCAGCGAAACCGTATTCTTTAAGTGCTTTATTAACCTGTGGGATACGTCCAGCGTAATCTTCAAATAATGCCATATCTATATTCCTCCAAGTCCTATTCTTTACGTGGGTCGATAAGTTTTACCATACCCTGATCTTCTGTTACACGACCATAGTGTGTACGTGCACCAGCGATAGCTTCTTCAGCAGGTTTTCCAGCTTTAAGAGCATCCATTAATTTACCAAAGTTGATACAGTTGTAACCAATGATCTGACCATCTTTATCGATAGCACATGTTTCAACATATCCTTCTGTCATTTCGAGGTAGCGAGGACCAGTTTTGCGTGTAGCAAACATAGTACCAACCTGAGAACGGAGGTTCTTTCCAAGGTCTTCCAAAGAAGCACCAACTTTAAGACCGTTCTTAGAGTAAGCTGACTGTGTACGACCGTATACAATCTGCATAAAGAGTTCGCGCATAGCTGTGTTGATAGCATCACAAACTAAGTCTGTGTTCAATGCTTCAAGCAAAGTTTTTCCGATAAGGATTTCAGATGCCATAGCAGCTGAGTGTGTCATACCAGAACAACCAATTGTTTCAACAAGAGCTTCTTCGATAATACCTTCTTTAACGTTCAAAGAAAGCTTACAAGCACCCTGCTGTGGTGCACACCAACCGATACCGTGTGTGAAACCAGAAACATCTTCAATCTTTTTAACCTGTACCCATTCGCCTTCTTCAGGGATAGGTGCTGGTCCATGATATGCGCCTTTTGTTAAAGGACACATATGTTCTACTTCTGCTGTGTAGATCATTTATTGCTCCTATATAAAATATATTCATGTAAAATTTATCCAATACGGACAAAATACTACTAATAATATCATTAAGAAAAAGGTTTTTCAATATTAACGAATTACCTTACGATAAAATCTCCAATTTCTACATTATTATGTTTAAAAAGTTGAATTCTTGTATTCTTGTATTATAATTTAATTATGAAAACGAGATTATTATCAGCATCTGTGGGCTTTTTTATTTTAGCTATTCTTTTTGTAGAATTTTTCTGCTTTTTAGCTCAACCTGCAGCAAATCTTGGCTTTAATGTTAGTTTTAATGACACAAGTTTTGAAATAAAAAATGTCGCAAAAAAAGCTTATCCCGAATTAAATAAACTTTCATCTGGAATGGAAATTCAGTTTATAAATGGTCTTTCTGAAGATGATATACTAAACATAAGAAAAGAAAACTCGGAACAAAGTTATAAAAACTATTTCAGTACTTTTTTCAATTTTGGCGATTCCATAAACATTATTACAAAATCTGGAGTTAAAGTTTCTTTTACATTACAAAAAATCTCGTTCTGGAATAGATTTATTTCACTTTCCGCTTTCACAAAGTTAAAATATTTTATTGCCCTGTACATGATTATAAGCAGCTTGGGAATTATTTTATTTATGAAAACCAGTAAATCCACAAATCCACTGGTTTTCAGTTTATATTTTCTGGCATTAACTACAGCAAGTCTTTTCGATTCAGAATTTGCTTCCCCTGTGTATTCAAGAATTGCTGTTATAATTATGGATATTGGCTTGTTTTTTACCATCGCCTGTATTTTTGCATATTTTTCACGAATCTTTGCATATGCAAAATACAAAAATCCATTTAAATTTTTACACATAGTACCAATAGCCTTATTGGTAATTAAATACACATTCATCCTGATTTTAAAAATGGACATTATTGATAATCCATTTTTTAAATTATATTCATACTTTGTTCCAGGATGCTGTCTTATCTTCCTTCTGGTTTTTATTTACATTACATTTACGTTCCCAAAAAATATTACCGTAACATTCAAATTTTTTGTAATCGGTTTAGCATTTGCAGTTATTCCTTTATTGATTGACCATTATGGATTTGTTCTTTCTGGTTCTTTAATAATGACTGATAAATCTAAGATTCTGAGCATTATTGCTTTCTTCTTTATTCCTTTTATGCTGGAACTGGCTGTTATGCAATATCTGAATCTTATTCGCTCTCACATTGCTGTATGGATTACCACATATGTTGCATTTTCGGTTATTTCACTGCCAATATGGTTTACACTTTTAAACTTTTTACCAGCAAGTAGTCACAATATTCTTTCTACAGTTTATCTTCTGGTGTCGCCATTTGCATTTATTTTAATATTTGTAATAATCAGGAAATTCTTTTCATTTGATAAAGGGGAAAATGATAAAAGACTTAAAACTTTTACCAGTAAACTGGAACCAATATCAGATGTAAATAATCTTCATATTTGTGTCGCAGTTGAAATTCAAAAAGCCTTGGACTGTTCATATATCCTCTTTTTTAAAAAAGAAGATGATAATAATTACGTTCAGGTATTCAAATGGGGAAAAGATTATCCAGAAGAAAATGAAAAACAGATTCAAAATAGTTTTTCTAAAAAGAGAGTCTTTTTATATAAAGACGGCAGTTTTAGTGTACCAATCATGCGTGATAACACTCCTTCGGGCTGCATTTATATTGGTCCAAAAATTAATAATGATATATATCTTCCTGGCGAACATGCTTATATTGAAAAAATTGCAAAAGCCTTCCATAAACATTATTTATTAATCACAAATAACTTTCTCTTTAATGAACTTAAAGAACAAAGTGCAAGAGTTCAGCAGATTCAAAGTAATACAATTTTAAGTCTGGCAAACCTTATTGAAAGCCGTGACGGCGGAACTGGAGCCCATGTAAGACGAACTGCTGAGTATTCAATTTTGATTGCAAAAGCAGCAAAAGAAAAAGGTGTTTATGCAGACTTAATAAATGATGATTTTATAAGACTGATTTATAAAGCTGCTCCTATGCATGATATTGGAAAAATTGTTGTTCCAGATAATATTCTTAAAAAACCTGGCCGTTTTACTCCTGAAGAATTTGACTTAATGAAGCTGCATACAACAGAAGGGGAACGAATTGTAAAAGAAGTTTTAAGTGCTTCAGAAGATGAAGACTATATACGAGTTACCAGCCTTATTGCCATGTATCATCATGAAAAGTGGGATGGAACTGGTTATCCTCAGGGATTAAAATCTACAGAAATCCCTCTTTTTGCAAGAATTCTTGCAATTGCAGATGTTTTTGATGCACTTGTTTCACCAAGATGTTATAAAGAACCTATGGATCCAGATAAAGCTTTTGAAATTATTAAAAAAGATGCTGGAACCCACTTTGATCCAGAATTAGCTATGATTTTCCTTAGCTTAAGAAACGAAGCTTTAGAAATCATGAGAAAGTTTATATAATTTTTCATAAAAAAAGCCATTGTGAAAAAATCACAATGGCTTTCTGTTTTCAAAAACAAGTTCTGAATATTATTTATTACTCAGTAGGACGTTTTTTCAAGTTCTTGCTTTCAGCAATTGCCTGACCTTCTCCAACCTGCTGTTCCATCATAGCACGAACTTTAAGAGGAAGACCTGCAAGTGTAATAAAGCCCTGAGCATCTTTATGGTTGTAAAGTTCACCAGTTGTGAATGAAGCAATTGATTCATTATACAAGCTGTATTTTGAACCAGAACCAGCACCACGAATAGCACCTTTTACAACTTTTACTTTTGCCCAACCTGTAACAGTTTCTTCTGCTTTATCAACAAAAGCCATACAAGAATCCATTAAAGTTGTGAACCATTTTCCATCGTAAATCAATTCTGACATACGAAGAGAAATCTGCTGTTTAAAGTGATATGTTTCGCGGTCCAAACAAATGTGATCCATCATTCTATGAGCAAAGTACAAGATTGCTCCACCTGGAGTTTCGTAAACACCACGAGATTTCATACCAACAAAGCGGTTTTCACAAATATCTACAAGACCTACACCATTACGACCACCAATTACATTCAATTCTGTAAGGAGGTCAAGTGCATTCATTTTCTTGCCATTCAAACCAACTGGAATACCTTTTTCAAAGTCGATAGTTACATATTCACCATCATTTGGACATTCTTCTGGAACAGTTGTGTTCTTAAGCATGTGTTTATAGTTTGGTTCGTTTTCTGTTTTTTCAAGTTCAAGACCTTCATGTGAAAGGTGCCAGATATTTTCATCACGTGAATAAGACTGGTCTTTTTTCATTGGAACTTCAAGTCCGCGATCTTCAAGATATTTAATTTCAGCTTCACGGCTGTCCATGTTCCATTTGTCATCACGCCAAGCAGCAATAACTTTTAAATCTGGAGCAAAAGCTTTAATACCAAATTCGAAACGAACCTGGTCATTACCTTTACCAGTAGCACCGTGACAAATTGCAACAGCACCTTCCTGGCGTGCATATTCTACTAAAATTTTTGCAATTAAAGGACGAGCTGTAGATGTACCCAAAAGATATTCATCTTCGTAAACAGCATTAGCCTTTAAAGCTGGCCAAATGTATTCTTCAATATATTCCTGTTTTGCATCAACTACATAACAAGCTGCAGCACCTGTTTTAAGAGCACGAGATTTGATTGCTTCCCAATCATCGCCCTGTCCTACGTCAATACAAACTGCAATTACATCATAATTGTAATTTTCCTGAAGCCATGGAATGATAAC
>JAKSTH010000148.1 GCA_024402655.1 Treponema sp.
TTGAGCTGGAAATTGACTGTATTTGTGATGGCGAAGATGTTTTAATTCCTGGAATTATGCAGCATGTTGAACGCACTGGTATTCACTCAGGTGACTCAATTGCCGTATATCCTACATACAGTTTTACTCCAGAAATGGAAGCGGAAGTTGTAAAAAAATCTACAGCAATGGCTTTGGCACTTGGTACAAAGGGACTTACAAACATTCAGTGGCTTTTCTACAATGGTCAGCTGAATATTATTGAAGCAAACCCTCGCTCTTCCCGCACTGTTCCTTATTTAAGTAAAGTAACAGGGGTTCCAATGGTTGAACTTGCAACCCGTGCAATGCTTGGTGAAAAAGTAAAAGATATGGGATTTGGAACAGGATTATTTAAAGCAAGAAATTATTATGCTGTAAAAGTTCCAGTGTTCAGCTTTGAAAAATTAATGGATGTAGATACACATCTTGGACCTGAAATGAAGTCTACAGGTGAAGTTCTTGGAATTGCACCAACAGTAGAAGAAGCAATTTATAAAGGAATGCTGGCTGCAGGCTGGAAAATGATTCATCCAAGTCAGAAAAAAGACGCTGCCATTTTATTCAGTGTCCGCCAGTCAGATTTACCTGAACTGCCTGCTCTTGCAAAAAAATACTACGACATGGGATTCAAAATCTATGCCACAACTGGTAATGCAACAACAATTGAACGCTCCGGCATGGAAGTTACTTCTGTTGCAAAAGTCCATGAAAATTACAATGACAATGTAATGACTTTGCTGGAAAGTGGAAAAATTGATTATGTTTTATCAACTTCTGCAAAAGGCCGTGACCCGGTAGCAGAAAGTGTAAAACTACGCCGCCTTGCAGTAGAACACGACATAGACTGTTTTACATCTGTGGACACAGCAAATGCCATGGCCGACTGTCTTGCCAGCAAGTTTGATGTAAATAACCTTTGTCTGGTAGATATTAATCATATGGAATAATTTACTTGTCGATTAGCCGTATATCTAATACAATTATAGTAGATGCAAAATAGTATGTATTGGATTACAGCTATTCTTTATGCTGTAATCCTATTAATTATTTTAATAAACAATTACTCAAAAAATAGAACTCCAAATAAGGTTATAAAAAGTTTTAGAATAATGGTTATGTGTGTTATCTTTTTCTGCCTGCAGGATTGTATTTGGGGTCTGTGTGCTACTGGAGTTATAGACAATCACCTGATTTTCTTCATTACATCATCCATATTCCATATCTGTACAGCTGTAACAACTTTTATCTGGTTGTTTTATATTCTTACTTATTTAAATACAAAACCAGCACTAAAAAAATTCCTGCTTTTTGCTGATTCAATTATTATTCTGGTTAATTTAGAGCTTGTAATTCAAAACTGTTTTACACCTGTTTTGTTTACTATAGAAAACAATGTTTACATTACAAAACCACTCAGATCATTAACTTTCTTAAATCAGTATTTAGTTTTTATTACAATTGGTATTCTTGCACTTATTTCTACAATTAAAAATAAGACAAAAAGAAGAAAGAAATATTTCTCTGTTTTTATATTCACTCTTTCTCCTATTATTTTGGGTGTTTTCCAATTTCTTTATCCAAACGGACCATTCTACAGCATGGGATATTTTTTCACCTGTTTTATAGTTCATATTTTTATTGTTTCAAGCGAAATGGAAGCTTCTTCCAGAATGAAATTACTTTCTTCAGTTGCAGATATTTATTATTCCCTTCATATCGTAAACTTAAAAGAGAACTCTATTGAGCGTATTATTGAAGGTGAAATTCTTTCAAAATTGTTTGATAATATGTCTGATCCACAGGAAATGCTGAATACTGTTATTACTCATACTACTTGTGAAGAATATACCTCAATGGTTTTAGATTTTGTAAATTTATCTACCATTGAAGAACGAATGAAAAATAAAAATACAATTTCTACTGAATTCATTGGCAGAAACTTTGGCTGGACCCGAATCTCATTTATTGCAGTTGAAAAAACCGATGACCATCTTAACAAACTTATGATTACTACACAGATTATTGATGTAGAAAAGAAAGAAGAAATCAAACTTATTTTCCAGTCTAATAATGATGAATTAACTGGTTTATATAACAGACGTGCTTACGAAACAGAAATAGAAAAAATTGAACAGTCCGGAATTGATGATAATTTAATCTATATTTCCATGGACTTAAATGCCTTAAAAATTACTAACGACAATATTGGACATGCTGCCGGCGATGAACTTTTAAAAGGCGCTGCTGAATGTATGAAAAAATGCTTTGGCATTTATGGAAAAGTATTCAGAATTGGTGGTGATGAATTCTGTGCATTGCTGCATTTAAATCAGGATGAACTAGCTCAGGCAAAATCCGATTTTGATGACATGGTTACAAGATGGTCAGGTACATACGTGACTTCTCTTTCAATTTCCTGCGGATATGTAGGCAGATGGGAAATGCCAGCCAGTACATTTTCCGAAATTGCTTCTGCAGCAGATAAAAAAATGTATGAAGACAAGAGCAAATATTATAAATCAAAAGGTATAGACCGCCGTGGCCAAAAAGATGCCTACACTGCCCTTTGTACACTTTATACAAAAATTTTAAAAATCAACCTTACAGAAGACTCATATCAGATTATTCTTATGGATGCTAATGAACAGAAAAAGGACTGGGGATTTGAAAAAAATATCTCACACTGGCTTCATAACTTTGCAAAAAGCGGCAATGTGCATCCAGAAGATGCTCAAAATTATATTGAACGTACAGATTTGAATTATTTAAAAGAATATTTTGCCAGCGGAAAAAAAGTATTCAGTATTTGTTATCGCCGCAAAATTGGAGATACTTTTAAGCAGGTAATCATGGACATTATTCCAGCCAACGATTACACTGCCACACAACAAAATGTATTTTTGTATGTAAAAAGTATTGATTAAACTATCTCTTAAGAATTTCGCCTACAGCAGCAACTACCCAACCAATAACGATTACATAGAAACCAATACCTGTAATTTTGAACCAGCTCTTAAAGAAACCTGCATTTGCAAACATAATAAGTCCACAAACAATAGAAGCAATAAGTGCAACAAGTAAAATCATTCCTTTATTTTTTCCGCCAATAAAAGAAAAAATTACACCAATAGCAGCTGCAACTACCATAATAAGAGCCATCCAAGAATCAACACTCTTTAAATTCTGAAATGCTTTAAAAAGAGTAATATCAATTTTACCTAAGAAACCAAGACTAATAGTAATGATTGGCAAGAAAGAACCAACAATTACAAGAGCCATACCAATAACATAAAGAAGATTTAATTTTGAAGATTTTTTACCCATTTCTTCCTCCTGAAAATTATTTTTTAATATTATAACACACTTTTATGATTTTAAGATTACAATTCTGTCGAATCAATATTTTCCCTGGTCTGAAAACAAAGTGTAATGACAAAGAATCTTTTACTTTTCAAATGGATACTTCATGCCCCAGTCTGCCCTCAAATCATCCATATATTTACAAAGTTGAATTGAATGAGCATGAGGATGTACTTCACATTCTGTTTTTCCTTCCAAAATGCAGGTTGTTGCGGCCAGCATTTCATATTCATAACCGTTAGCTGCAAATGGAAGTTTTATTTCTTCTACAACTTCTGCTTCCCCGCCCCATGGATTTTTATATACATGAACTTCAGCACTTTGAGTCATAAAGAAATTTTTTGTAGTAATATAACCTTTTGTTCCAAAAATAATTGCATCATGAGTATCTGAACCAGAAGGCATATCGCAGGCACTCTGGAAAGTTGTTGTAGCACCATTCTGGAAAGTATAAGTTACACTATTCCATGCATCAATTGTATTTTCAATGCGAACTGTAGAACTGCGATTTACAACTGGAGAAAAATGAGTCATGAACCATGCAAAATAAATGTTGTAAATACCTAAATCAAGAAGTGCACCACCAGCTTGTCTTGGATCCCAAAGTCTGTGATCTGGTTCAAATGGAATTCTATTACAGAAGTGGGATTCTATATTTTTGATTTCGCCAATTTTTCCACTATCAATTACATCTCTGATTTTATTTACAGTAGGATTGAAAGCTGTCCACATTGCTTCCATAAAGAAGAGATTTTTTTCTTTAGCTGTATCAATCATTGTCTGAAGCTGCTGTAAATTACATCCGGCAGGTTTTTCACACAATACATGTTTTCCAGCATTCAAACACTGCATTACAGCATCAAAGTGAAAGGCATGTGGATTAGCAACATAAACAGCATCTACTTGTGGATCATTGAGTAAATCTTCATAACTGCCATAGGCTTTTTCAAAACCCCATTTTTCAGCAAAAGCTTTTGACCTTTCTAAATTACGGCTTCCAACTGCGTACATAACAACACGGTCATCAGTTTTCATAGATTCTTTCATAGCATAAGCCATGCTATTAGCAATAATTCCAGGGGCAAGAATAGCCCAGTTAACAGTTTTTTTCATATAAATCCTCTAAGAATGATTATATCATCACTAGTTCAAAGAAATATAACAAATATAGATAAAAAATGTAAAAAGAAAA
>JAKSTH010000149.1 GCA_024402655.1 Treponema sp.
ATAGCATCTTTTACAACGCGAGGGTCTGCAGTATAAACACCGTCAACATCAGTCCAGAATTCTACACGTTTAGCACGCAAAGAAGAACCGATAATTGCAGCAGAAAAGTCTGAACCATTGCGGCCCAAAAGTCCCATAACAGGTTTTGCATCTGCACTTGCTTTATAACTACAGATAAATCCTGGGAACAAAAGAATGCGAGTCTGAGTAGGACTAGCACCATCGCGGAAAGGAGCACAAGCTTCGTTACAAAGAGCGTAATCAGCTTCCCCTTCTTTCTGATTTGTATTTGTATATACGAATTTGCGTGAATCAAGGAAAATTACACTCTGTTTTTTAGCAAGAAGAACAGCTTCCATAATTGGAGCAGAAAGCAATTCTCCCATACCCATAATACGGCAGTGAACTGTGTCTGGACATTCACCAAAGCTTACACAGCCTGCAAGGAGTTTTTCCAATTCAACAAAGTTTGGTTCAAGTTTTGCCATTGTCTTTTCAGCATCAAAACCAGGAAGTTTAGACTGAAGTTCAAGACAGATTTCATTGTGAGTGTTGCGTAAATCTGTAACATAATTGCTGCCAGAAATGCCGTTGATAGTTGCATCAATAGCAGACTGAAGATTGTTAGAAACACCAGCACAAGCGCTAACAACAACACTAATACGATCTTCTTTTGCACGATTAATAATGATTTCGGAAGAAGCCAAGATACGGCGGGCATTGGCCATTGAAGTGCCGCCAAATTTGAGAGTAATCATAAATACCTTCTTATTGAAAAACTGCAATTTCCCCGTTCACCCGGGCGAGCATCCTGCAAGAAAATCAAGCAGGAGTCAGCTTTCAACTAGCATTCAATTAAAAATAGATGTATATATAATATTTTATTACTTTTGCTTTTAAATGACAAGAGACTTACTTTTAGAATTCATTTCCTTCCATTAACAATAAAGGAAGTTCCGGTTCATCAAAAACTTGAGGAACAACATAAGGGAATGCATATCTTCCAGAATCAACATAAACATCATTTGCATAATGATCATTTCTTACACCATTAAAATCTTCCAGTAAGTAATAATCATAACTAATATAATTGGAATCGGGATTTTTCACAGGATCATCCCATGTCACATCTACAAAATACCATTTACCATCCAATAGCACATGATTCCAAGCATGATTCAAAGTTTCCGAAATAACATATTTTGCTGGTATTCCGGCACATCTACACATAGCGGCAGTTAAAGCTGTATAACCCGCACAAACACCAGTTTTATTTTTGACAACAGAAAGAGCATCCTGTTTCTTTCTAAAATTACTATATTCGCCTATAGAATCATAATCATAATGATAATTTCGTACTATATAATCATGTATTAATTTGAATTTATCTTTATCAGAAGCATTATTTGGTAATTCTTTAAGAACATCGCGGGTAATACTTTGAATAATACTACTGTCACTTTGACAATCAAAAGATGGATATACGTAACGACCATCTGTTGAACCAGAATCAGCTATATCATGAACATGAGTATTTGTTGCTTTAATGGTATACAAATTTACCCAACTATATTCTTTATAATCTCCCTCACAGGTTTTATTTTTGTCGTCCTTATAATAATAATTTTTTGTATAAGCAGGACCAATTACAATTTCATGTTCACCTGAAAACGGTAGCCAGACACGAACATCAAAATTCTTATCACATATATATGTTGTCTTTTCTTTCCCTACTGAAACGTAAATAATAACTTTATCACACTCACTGAAATCTTTTGTTGAAGGTGTTAATCTACCCTTTATTCTTACAAAACCATCTGCTGTAACAACAGTATTATGAGGATAATCAAAATCTATTCTTCCATCAAAATTTGAAAATTTTATATTCCTATTTAATTCTGGTCCTGATTCAGTTAATAAACCATTATAAGTAACATCTACTAAAGTACATGGCCCAACTTCCGGTCCCTGACTACAAGATACAAAAAGAACAGCAGCATATAATGCAACATAAAATAAAAATCTAAACTCTCGTTTCATAGAAACATCCTTACAGTATATAATCTAAAACTAATTATAACCCACAATGATTTTTTTTAAACTTTAAAATTAACTTTTATATAGGGGTCTGTCCCCTCAAAAACAAAAGATTCATTCCCCTAAAAAAAACAGCTCTTCAGTAAGAATCACCAAAGAGCCGTAAAATAGGAAGCATATATTTGCAAAATTATTTAATTACTATTGCTGGAACAATACCTGGAGTCGCATTATTAACTCCGTGAGCAGTTGTATCAAGAGTACCACTGGAATTAACACCGTATGCAGTTGCTTTTCCATTACTTTCACCAATAGGTGAACGAAGCCACCACCAAGTTGCAGAACTGAAATTAGTATTTATAGCAGCACCTATTTTTTTAGCATAATCTGTTGCAAATTTCTGTCTGCCACCTTCTGTGTCAGGTGCTCCAAAACCATAATTTGAGTTAGAAACATCACCTATACTCAAAAGAAACATCATATCAGTAGTATTTGATGCTGCATATTTTGGATCAACAGGAAGATCTGCGCTGGCATTACCAGAAGAAGCACCGTTATTTACCTCTGTTGCAAGAATAAACTTCTGTGCTGCAACCGAAAATACATTATTCTTAAAGTCAGAATTAATGTAAGCACGAATATCACTATATTCATAATTATTTGAAGTAAAAGTGCGTTGAGTACCATTATCATCAATATTTTTTACCAAAATATCCTTACTATAAGGAACTCCTGTTGTATACACCTTTTCCGCCAGCAGCAGTTTATGTGTTGTGCCATTATAACTGTCTGTCAAAATACGCCACTTCAAAGGTTCAACTTTATACCAGCTTGTTTCAGCACCTTTTGTTACAGAAAAATAATAGTACGCATCTGAACCAAGATAATATGTGTTTGAGCCAACTTCAACAGAAACCGATTCATCAATTTCTACATCTTCTAATTTCTGCGACTGAGGATAATCTCCAAAATATACATACGATCCATTTGAACCAATAGTACCGTCAGTTCCAGCAGGTAAATATTCAGGTGCATCATAGAACTTATACATTACATCTACACATATAACAGTTTTCTTAGTATTGTCACCTTCTGTGTATTCAACAACAAATTCCTGATCATAACCCGGAATAGAAGAATCAAAATCTACAACAGTCCATCCAGAAACCAATTTTTCCGAGTTATCATCATAAATAGCACGAACTTTAATCTTAGACCTGTCAAGATCATCACCACGACTAATTACGAGCTTTCCTTCAGTTTCAGATTCAACTTCTATTTCAATATGATCCAATTCTGTATAAACAGAAATAGAAAATTCAGTAGTGTAAAGTTCACCTTCTTCTTCATAACAAACTGTAATTACCTGATTTTCTGTTACCATTGAAGAATCAAAACCGTCACATTCACAATATTCAGTAACATCTTTTGTTGTACCATCTGGGTATTCAGCTACAATTTTAAGACCTTCAATAAGTAATTCATTATCTATGTTTACATGATAAGCTGTTTTTGCTGGCAATGTTTCACATTCAATAAAAAGCTTCTTCTGAGCCTGCGACTGTTCCATAGAGAGTCTGCATGATGAAGCCATAACAAATGCCAATGACACAATAATGACAGCTATAAATCTATTCAAGTTATTCATATGCGCCTCCTTGCGAATAAATAAAAAGAACCCCTGAACATAACAGAGTAAACCCGAGACATTTTTTAACTAATACTTTGTGAAACTTTTATTTAGATAAGACTTTTGAAAACTTGAAAAAGAATTCTTTCAAGTTGCTATAACTAAATTAACACTAATTTAAAAAATTTGCAAATTTATTTTATAAATTCTTTTAAATTGTTTATAACGAAATTTTGTATATTCGATTATTGTCCATTTATAAAAAAAGACCTCTCCTTTTCAGAAGAGGCCCTTTCATTTCAGAACTACTTAATTTTTAATTTTTCATTCTTAATTTACACGCGTTCTGCGTCATATGTTTTAGCATCTTTTCCCATCATAACTACGATGCTTGTTCCATCCTTAATCATCTCTACAGGAACATATGGTGAGTCAACACGTTTTCCGTCTACTTCAACATATTCAACACCTTTAGAAACATGCTGTGGATTCTTTACTTCAATCTTAAGATTCATTTTTCTCCAGCGGCGTTCTACAGTGTATCCGTCCCAGTCATGTTTAATACAAGGATCAAAAAGCATACCATTGTACTGTGGTTTTACACCAAGCATGTACTGAGTAATTGCATAGTAAGACCATGTACCAGCACCAGAAAGCCATGCAACACGAGTATTACCAGGGCGTTTAGAGAATGTAGAATAAGTTGTCTGACCTACTACATATGGTTCACTCTGGCGAATTTCTGCTTTATCGTTGTAAGCAGCAGGAATTGCAGCTTTACAATAATCATAAGCCAGGTCACCGTTACCGAGCATTGTTTCTGCAATTACACCCCAACCCTGTGTATGGTTGAAGATACCTGCATTTTCTTT
>JAKSTH010000015.1 GCA_024402655.1 Treponema sp.
AACAAAGTGACAAGGGTTTCGTACATATCAAATATAACTGCTTTAATCATTTTTTACTGATGTTGCAAAAAATATTTTTCCACTTTCCCAACAACTTCTTTCGGTAGTTTCTGGAGAAGCTCTTCCATAGTTATGGTTGAAAGCTTCTTTATACTTTTCAGAAATGCTGTATCTGTCCATTTTCGTTTACTGTCTTTTGCAGGGTAGCCGATTCCAAATTCATCTGTGAAAAGTGCATTCAGTGTATTTTGAAGATTAAGTTCACCGCACCATCCAAAGTTCAATCCCAGCGGCAAAGAAACTGCATTACCATTATTTATCCTGCCGAACAAACCGCCTCATAAAGCAACTGATTTTTTTCTTTATTTGAACTTGCAATAATTACGCCGACTTTCACTTTTTTATATCCCTTTTACTTTTTTAATAACTTAGGATTTTATTCTTCCTACATTATAACACAATCCACTATCTATATTAAGTTGCAAACTGAATTCCCCTGTGCTATCATCTGAATAATGAAAACCATCACTGTATCTGGCGCAGTCATTCTTCGCACAAATCCAAATACTCATCAAAAAGAAATTTTTGTAACTCAGCGTGGCTACGGCGATTGGAAGGGCTGGTGGGAAATTCCAGGTGGAAAGCTGGAACCAGGTGAAACTCCAGAATCGTGCATCGTTCGTGAAATCCGGGAAGAACTTGCAACCGAAGTAAAAGCTGAAAAAATCATTGGCGTTGTTGATTACGATTATCCGACTTTTCAT
Organism: Treponema sp.; assembly: GCA_024402655.1. GTDB lineage: Bacteria > Spirochaetota > Spirochaetia > Treponematales > Treponemataceae > Treponema_D. Next base: position 765 of record JAKSTH010000015.1, read on the forward strand.
CTGACCATGCATTGTATTTTGTGCACTATTGTTTCTGGCGATTTGCAATTATTGGAACATGAAGCAGCCAAATGGGTAAATAAAGAAACTTTACGCTCGGTAAACTGGTTGCCTGCAGATCAGCTAATTTTACCTGAAATTGAACAGATTTTGTAATTTTACTCGCTTATCTGTCACAATATGCTTTACACCAGTTTCTTCATGATAATGGCAGCAACTCGCAGATTCATAAATCCGTTATTAATTGCACCTGTACAACCCGATGCCATACATTACCTCTCTTTTTAATAAAACTCGTATTCAATTCTCAAAATATATATAAACTATTTAGCTAAAATCATTTCCCAATAATACTTGTATTGACTATTAGCATCATAAGTGTATGCAATCCCAATTTTTGTAAAATCCGGATTCAACATATTCCTGCGATGCCCTTGACCACTATACTTTTTATCATCTTCCTTCCACTGAAGAAATGTTGCCTTACCAGATTTATTTCCAGCCGCTATATTCTCTCCACTACTATAAGCAACAATAGAACATTCATTCAATACCGTATACCACTTTTTTCCGTTTGGTCGCTCATGATCAAATTTTTTTACAACCTCATTTACTCTGATTTGAGCCGCTTTACACAACTCTTCGTCTAAAATTAATTTTCCAGGTTTCCCTACAAGATTTGTCTTTGTTGCATCATCTGTGTTCCAATACCAGGCTTCATTTCCAGTTCTAAATTCATTCACCAAATCAAAACATACTTGTACTTCATCAGTTTTATTTACAAAAAAATCAGATAAATCAATTCCCAAAAAACAAGAAACAAAAGTAAAACTCGCCAACAATATTATCAGCCCACAAAAATGTTTTTTCATCAATTTCTCCTTCAGCTTCAGGGAGTTCGCCGTTCGCTATCGCTCACTTCGCCGGGCTTTCCGCCATTCCGCTTTCGCTCCAGCCTCTTCCCTCGCTTCGCTCAGTCCAGTGGCCGCCTGCGGCGTGGCTCCAATCCCTAACTCACTTTACAATTATATCAAAATGCTCCACAGTCTTTATAGTACATTTTATATATGTATATTGCAAAAGTGATAAAAAAAGACCTGCCGGTGGCAGGTCTTTTAGCTTTTACTTACTTACGGCGGTTCCGTAATTTTGTTTTTATTTAATAAGAACTGAATTCACACTTCCGCGAAAGCGGAAGATTTTAATAATTTCCATACCGAACTAGCCAACTTTAGTTGGCGTTACGTACAACACGGAATCCAAGGAGATAGCTCCAGTTATCAGGGCTGCTGTGGTTACGGTACGAACAAGCGCAGCTGCAAGCAATACTGAGATAACTACCACCACGGATGACGCGGGAAGAGCCATCAGCGACGCCGCAAGGGTCCGCTGCATCTCCGGTTGCTACATCAACGGCATACCTGTCCCAGCACCATTCACCTACATTTCCTGCCATGTCATAAAGATTGAGGCTGTTTCCATCTTTAAGCCCTACTTCATGTGTTTTACTGCCTGAATTACCATTGTACCAGCCTACAGTTGCAAGGTTATCATCATTGTAAAGAGATGTTGATCCGTCATAAATCATTTTACCGGCTTTTGTGTTTACCTTTCCAAACGCATTTTTCCATTCCGCAGACTTAGGGTTTCCGCCTCTTGCCGCGTATTCCCATTCTGCTTCTGTTGGCAAACGGTAGCCTTTTTTGGTAAGGTCCTGTGTTACGGTTGCTGATATTATATATTTATTTTTACTGTTTCTTTTAATATTTGTTATTGTATATACACAGTCTTCTTCTGTCATTGTAAGTTTTGTAAGTGCATTACAAAAATATACTGCATCATACCAGGTAACCAGCTCTACTGGACGTAATCCCTGTGTTTCATTTGCAGCGGGATGACTACTAACTCTACTTGGGGTTGCTTTACAGTCTTCATCTGAGTTTAGTACTGCTTCATAAAGTTCCTGTGTTACTTCGTACTGGCTCATTACAAATGGGCTTAAAGTAACCTTGCGGTCCTTAATAAATACACCTTTCCAGTAAGCTTCTGCAGATTCTGCAACATACGTATTCCATGAAGATTCATCCTTCATGTCTACTACACCTTTTGTTCCTGCTGGTACAACAGCTACTTCACTTGTCTTTCCATAAGTTGTTCCATCAATTTTAATTCCTGTACTTACAACTTCTCCTGCTCCCTCTAAAAATCCAGTACTGTCATTACCTGCTGTCCCATCAACTCCAGGTTTACAGCTCATAACAGCACATGTCATTAAAACTGCAAGTACACCCGCGCTAATTTTCATGATACTTTTTTTCATTCGTATCCCTCTCTAAAAAATGAATTTAAAAACAAAAAAGGCATTCTACCGCACATTGTAAAACGTACGACAAAATACCTTTGAATTTACGAAATAAAATTTTGCTGACGAAAGACTATTTGCCCATGAGCTGGTAATGCTAGTTTTTGATAAGTCAATTGTCAACATTCTTTTAATTTATCATGGAATTTGTGAGAATGCAAAGTGATTATTTCTGATGAATAATACTTTACATATAGATACTATACAGATAATGTGCTATATTAATATTGGAAATGCCTGAACAGGCGGTTGTCTCCTAGACTCTGACAATCTGGAATCAGATTGATTAAATTAGACGGGAGGCTTTGCAAATGAATTTTGACAGATTTATTGCTGTTGTTGCATGCGTGGCAACAGTTATCTGCACTATTATTGCAATTCTCACCTACCTTTATAGATAGAACGGAGAATAAAAAAATGGCCGCCCAGTCTGACACACTGAGTGGCCTCAAGTCCTTTTAGGACACACCATTAAGTGGAGATGACCAAATGTTTGGGCATTTCCTTTCTTTTAATATAACATATCCCTTCGAATAACGTCAAATACTCAGCATTCATTTTTTGATATTTTCAGAGTCGCGTAATTTAATAGTTTCGTAAATAGTTATATACAGTCTGAATGTCTTGCTCACCATTTTCATATTTTCGTAACAATTTCATTGCTTCAGGCGAAGGACTTCCCATGCCAAACCCGTTCCAAATATCCAGCTTGTTATCTGAATAATAAATATAAAAGTGTGGAATTAAATCTGTTTCTTTTTTTGTATTTCTTATTTCCAGATCAAACTCAAGCTTATTGATATCATTCCATTCAATTTTTTCTGTTCGGAAACTGAAAAACTTTTTGTGAAAAATCCCTTGGTCTGTAACCCTAATATTATAGAAAATTGAAAAAAGAAAAAGGATAGCAGCAGCAATTTCAATAATCACGCAGGCGATTTTATCTCTCTTAAGAGTGCCGAAAGAAATATTGTACCGACCCCCTCGATGTGGATAATTCTCTTTGTAAAAACAAAATATAAGATTTTTTTCTTTTTTGAAGGCTCAAATGAATAAAACATAAATTCCCTTTTCCTTTCCCTTACTTCATCACCCCACCATGATAGTGGCATTCATAAACTTTTTCCCCATTACAAAAAATTTCCTCGTATCCCTGAAACCAGGAAATATCCCCTGTAACTGTGGTTTTATAAATATATTCTCCAGATTCATAAAATTCAGGCCCCCGGAATGGTAGTTTTTTATCTGCAGCACGCAAGGCTTCTTTCAAAAAGTTTCCGCTGAATTTTTCATCCAGTACTCTTCCCACATAATTCATTGCATAAACCGCTTTTCCATTTTTCCAAACGGCCTCTTCGCCGGCAAACTGTTCTCCGCCAACATAAGTATCATGGTATGTATAGTTCCCTTTTTCATAGCGAAAATCGTGGGAATCTAATCTGGTAGATGGAACTTCATTGGAAAAACCGGCATAAGTATTGCAATTAGCTTCCAGGCGGAATTCTATCATTTCATCAAGATCGGTTAATTCAGAATCTACAGGAGCCACATTGCAAGTCTGATCTTTAACAAGATAATCAACAGTAACGTTCATCAGTTCACTAATCTGAATCAAATTGAAAATATCAGGATAAGATTGTCCCGCTTCCCATTTAGCTACGGCAGCTCTTGAAACATTAATTTTGTCAGCCAAATCTTCCTGAGTAAGCCCTTTTGATTTTCTTAAAATCTGTAATTTATCACAAAATGTCATAGTAACCTCTCTGATTTTCAATCTTATTCCAGACTGCCCGTAAACTCCATAAACCTGAAGTTACATTTTTGTTACTTATATTCCATACTATAACATTAGACTAAAAAACCAAACAAGAGAATAATTACCTAGATAAAATTTTCATGTCTTGATAAAGTATCTTTAGGAGACAAAAAATGGATATTCTTGTTTTGGTAGCTGCAATAATATTAATTATTACTGGAATAAGCGAGGTAATTTTATTCAGCAGATGGAATAAATTTTATTTTTCGCATGGACTGAAAATTTTTTCACAAGAAATAGAAATATCAGATTTAAATAAAACTGCAAATAAAATAAAAAGCTTCATAACTAATCTTGATAATGTACGTGGGTTTTCAAAATATACAGGATCAGAACTTGATGAAAACACATTTGCATTTAGAAAAAAAATAATCACCATCAGTTTTATCCGAAATGATTTTGAAAACATTCATGGCACAATCAAAATTGATCCAGAAACCAGAACTTTAAAAATTACCGGATATGCCAAGTTTTCATTTATAGCATTTTTTCTTTACACAGCTATATTCGTTTCTTATAACATGGATTCTTTTATTGCAGGAATCCTTACCTGTTTATTTATTATCCTGATATTCGGTTCTATTACTTATGCTTTTAGCCGCAGAAAATATAAAAAACTTGTAGAAAGAATTAATGATTTATTGAGTGAATAATTTTCTTACTTCTAGGACTTATACACAATTCTGATATATAATTATGTATGGAGAGATGTGAAAATGGAATTACAAGAAAAAACTTTTGTTACACATGAATTATTAAAATCCATTTATAAGAAAACATTTACTAGTATTGAATATAAAAACTCCCTTGGAAAAATCACAAAATACTGGATTGGTATAAACAGTATTGATATTGATAACCGAAAATTATCTGTCTATGGCTTTAACGTTGGTAAAAAACAAAGAGCCGATTTTGATTATGGCATCTCCCTTGATTCTATAATCAGTGCATGCAGCATAGATGAAACCTTTTACGAAACTAAAGAATCTCTGGAACTACAAAATGATATAAGAACAAATCCAGATAAATACATTTCAATCTTCCACGGTAAAACAGACAATTTAAAAATTCTTAATTATCTTGAGGAGTGTGTAATACTTAATAACACTCCATATCTTCCAGATGATAAATTCACACTGATAGAAAAAATTGATGACTCTGCACTTAAGAATAAATCTATAGAACTAACAGATGATCAGTTTTATGAAATCATTGAAAAAATAGACAAAAAGCTTCTGAACAAAAAAGAAGATAGTTCAACAAAAACTTTACATCTTTGTTTGAACATTCTTTCCATACATGATCCAAAAAAAGGGAAATATGTTCTTGCCTATCGTAAACTGAATTTGGACATAAAAAATCAATCTTTAATTCCAGATGATGAAATAACATTCTGTAAAACTTTTGGAAATCTCCAAACCGATGATAGTGGACAAGAAGAAGTTATTAAATCTGATATTAATGAATATCTTGATAATGGAGATTTATATCTTCTGGAAGATTTTGAAACAAACCAGGAAACAATAAAAAATTTAATAGCCGAAAGATTATCTTATTCCATTGTTGTTGATGACAATCCTTATATTTTTCCTCTCCAGAGAAAACTTGTCTTCAATCTAAAAAAAGAGATAGAAGCTGTAGTTAAGATGCAGGAAGAAAATAATTATTCCGAACCAATAAAAGCTTTCTTAGGAAAACTGGTTACTCTTCCTTCCGAAGAAAATGAAACTCCTATAGTTCTTCTGGATAAATATGCAAACTTAGATCAGCTTGTTGCAATTCAAAATGCAATGAAGAATCCAGTTTCTTATATTCAAGGGCCACCTGGTACTGGAAAAACAAGTACCATCGTAAACATAATTTTAACTGCATTCTTTAATAATAAGTCTGTTCTTTTTACATCGTACAATAATAAACCTATAAATGGGGTTGTAGAAAAACTTTCTAAAATTACTTATAAAAACAGAGAACCTCTTTTTCCGTTCCTGGTAATTGGTAACAACAAGCTTATTCCACAAAATCTTGCAAATGTGAAACATTTGTTGCAGGTTGCAAATAAAGAAACTGTTTACTCTGACAAACTGGAATTAAAAAAAACACAGGAAATAGAAAATACAAAACAAATATCTGTTTTACTGGAAGAATATAAAAAACAACAGGATCTTAAAAATACCATTGATGTTCTTGATCCATTAATAGATGCCACAAAAGATTCATTTGAATTTTCTTTAGTTTTTTCGGGAACTACTCCATCTCAATTGCAGGCCGAATTGAATGCAATGAATAAAATCGATTGTGAAAAAACTGTTGAAATGATTAACAAAAATAAAGACGGCTTTTTTATGTTTATGTATTTTAAAGCCGTACAGCATTTGCAGCTTTTGAATCAGGAAGAATATTCTGATTTTGTGGAAATCATAAATCTTAAAAACACAGAAAAGCAAGTCTCGGAATTCAACAAATATATTGCCGCAGATGAAAACATTGTAAAACTTCAAAGAGTATTTCCTATTATTTTATCTACTTGTATTTCCTCACGAAAAATTGGTTCTCCAACTCAATTCTTTGATATGACCATTATGGATGAAGCTGGCCAATGTGATACTGCAACATCACTTATTCCAATTTTAAGAGGAAAAAATTTATTATTGGTTGGAGATCCTCAGCAATTAAATCCTGTCACCCTTTTGGATAAAGAAATTGATGAAAAACTTAAACAACAGTACCAGGTTCCAGAATCTTATGATTTTTTAAATAACTCAATTTATAAAACATATATTTCAAATGATCATGTAAGTTCAGAAACTTTATTGAGTCATCATTATAGATGTGCACCAAAAATCATTAATTTTAATAATAAGAAATATTACAATAACAAACTCAATATTGATACTTCCGCAGATAAAACAGATTGTTTGGATTTTGTTTCAATTCCAAATGATGAAACAACAGAACGTAATCAGGCTCCTAAAGAAATAGACTATATTGTTAACTTTGTAAAAGAGAATCAAAACAAAAGTATTGGAATTATTACACCATTCAGGACTCAAAAAAATGCAATAATCGAAAAATTAAAACAAGAATCTATTAATGTAGAAAAAGAAGATTCAAAAGTTTCCTGTGGTACTGTTCATTCTTTTCAGGGCGATGAAAAGGATATTATTCTTTTTTCACTTTCAATCACTGATAAAACTGGGAAAGGTACTTATAAGTGGTTAAAAACAAATAGAGAACTTATTAATGTTGCTACATCCAGAGCAAAAGATAAATTAGTTTTAATTGGAAGCAAAGAAAATATTGAACGATTGCATAATGAAAATCCTGAAAAAGATGACCTTTATGAATTGTTTAATTATGTAAATAAAAATGGCAACTATAATGAAATTACACAACTTGATCCTCTGACAGTTGCATGTGGAATGCGTCCTTATTCAACAGCCACTGAACAGGCTTTTATGAACACATTATCAGAAGCATTATCCAATATTAATTTAAATAAGAAAATTTATGCACGTCATGAAGTGCCTTTATCTGCACTTTTTAACAACAGCATAATTCCAGCAGAGTTAAAGCAGTATTTTTTAATGGCAAAATTTGATTTTGTTGTTTTTGATGGATCTCAAAAATTTAGCCCGGAACAACCTCTATTTGCATTTGAAATTGATGGCATTGAACATGAATTGGACGAGGTCGTAAAAAAACGTGACAAGAAAAAAGAAGAATTATGCGCGCTACGTAAATTCAGATTAATACGAATTCCAAACAATTACGCCAGACGATATGTTTATGTAAAAAATATTTTATCTAAATTTTTTGTGGACAAATAAAAACCCATAGAATTGACAGCTTTTGCTTTGTCGAATATACTCGACAATATCAGGTATTATTTGTCTATTATATTCGACGGGGATACAGAATGAATCATGATTTATTAAAAACTGTTATTTACGACCAGCATGAAATTATAAAAAGCTTTCAGATTGTTGACCGTGAATATGAATTTGATATCAATGCAAATTATGTTGTTATTGGTCTTCGTAGAGCTGGTAAATCAACCTTGCTGTATAAAATAGTACAGGATCTGGTTGCCTCAGGAACAGACTGGAATCAGATTATCTATATCAATTTTGAAGATGAACGACTTTCTGAATTCACCTTAAATGATTTTAATGACATCCTTTCAGTTCAGGCAGAAATGTCTGATAAAAAGGGATGGTTCTTTCTTGATGAAATACAGAATATTGAAGGATGGGAAAAATTTGCCCGTCGTATGGCAGACTCAAAGGAACATACTTTCATTACTGGAAGCAATGCAAAAATGCTATCTGCAGAAATTGAAAACCGCTTAGGTGGCCGATATCTTACAAAATATGTTACTCCTTACAATTTTAGAGAGTTTTTAAAAGCAAAAGATATCGATTATTCTGATAAAGCAATTTTTGCTACAAAAGATAGTGGAAAAATAAAAAGAGAAATGGAAAGTTACTTTTACTTTGGGGGCTTTCCAGAAAATATTGAATATAAAGATAAGCGCGAATATGTATCGAGCATCTATCAGAAAGTTCTTCTTGGAGACATAGCAGCCAGAAACGGAATTCGAAACACAAACGGCTTACGGCTCTTAATGAAAAAGATAGCTGAATCTGTAAAGGATGAAGTTTCTTATTCAAAGCTGCACAACACACTAAAAACAATTGGTGTAAGTATTAGCAAAGATGTTGTCATAGATTATGTAGGCTATGCCCAGCAATCATTTTTGATTTTTGCTATCAGAAATTATTTTGCAAAATTTGTTGATAAAGAAACGACTCCAAAATATTACTTTAATGACAACGGTCTTCTGAATCTTTTCTTGAACAAAGAAGAACCTAGATTGCTGGAAAATCTGGTTGCAATTAATCTTTGGAATAAATATAAGAATAATGTTTACTATCTTAAAGGCCGAAATATTGATGCAGATTTCTTTATTGAAGATTCTGGCGAGGTAATACAGGTTGCTTATTCTGTTTCAAATATTTCTAACGACAGAGAAACTCGTACTCTTGTAGAAGCTGCAAAGACATTAAAAGAAGCAAAAAGATTCATAATAATCACTTATGAAGAACAAAAAGAAATCAATGTAGATGGAGTTCTCATAGAAGTAATTCCACTTTGGAAATGGTTAATTAATAATTAATCTTCCTCCAAATTGCAAAATCCATTGTTGTTCGAATGAGTGTTTAGGTATTTTCAATTATAAAAACTTAAACTTCAATTATATAATTCAATATAATCCGAATTATTCGTTTGCGCTCTTCAATATTTATGTTTTTAGAAGTTTCGAATGTAAAAGAGTTTTTGCATCCTGAATAATAAATGCCGTTTGTTACAGTTTCATTTTTTTTCATATATAATGAAGCATACCATGGCACATATAATTTTCCGTTTTTAACTTTCAGGATTTTGTCCTTATATTTGTTATCAAAGGAAACATTATTTTTTTCCAGCTCTTTCAGTATTTTATTTGAAAGCTTTTTATTTTTTGTTCCATAGCAATACAAAAAGAATCCTTCTGCATTAGCTTCATGAAAATCAAACACTTTATCATAGTCTTTAGGATTAAAGTTTTCTGCCAGAATTTTTGCTTCTTGAGTTTTTAGCTGTGTCAAATCCCGGTTTATATCTACATTTTTTCCATTATACCGTTGATTAAATTCAAAACCGTATGGATTCACTATTAAAATAAAATCAATCTGCAAATCTTTTCGTTTTACTTCTTTATTGTTTAATGAAATTATAAAATCACGGACGGCATAAACAGGCGCAGGTTCGTTACCATGTACCCCAGAAATAATCAGATATTTTTTACTTTTTTTATCTGTACAAGGATTATAAGTTATTTTATAAACAGGATATTTTTCATCACTATATCGAACAGTATCTAACTTACTGACTTTAAAATTTGAATCCAGGCGATTTACAAAGCTGAGTGTTTCTGCATAATTACGAACTTTATCTAAAGAAAACACACTTTTTGTAAAACAGATTAATAATACAAATAATAAAGCTTTCTTTTTATTTTTTAAGCAAAAAAGTTTTAACATCAAATAAATATATCTCCTTCTGATTATCGCAAGAAAGTATGATTTGAAATTGCTCTGGCGACTTTCTAACAACTGAAACAACTTCTGCATATGACATCTGCATATTCAAATCAACAATAAACCCATTAATTCGTATTTCAGGAAATCCATTGTTCTGGTAAATAAGGAATTCATTTCCACCGCTTGTAAATTTAACATTTTGATCCCAGAAAGAAGATTCTTCTGATAAATAGCCAATGGAAAAATCTAACTTTGAAATGTCTGCAATAGATGCTGTTGGATTTATTTTACCAACACCTTTACAAATATAATTTATGCACAAATCAGAATATTTGCTGCCACTATAATTTTCTACAAAGTTCAGTTTTATAGGTTCCGACTTTTCAGCTGGAGCAAAAACATTAATCCGCTGAGGTTCACTTGTGTCTTTAAGTTCAACAGTTTTCTTTTTATTACTATTTAAATATTCAATAACCACAGTTTTTGGTCGGGAATTTTTCTGATATAAATCTTCTCTACCAGCTTTTACATATCCAGAAGAAATTACAATATCTTTTGTATCGCAATTTCGAATTACAACGCTTGCATTTTTAGAATCTTTTGGAACCCAAGGTAATTCATCACTAGACGAAAGACATTTTTCAGAATATTCAACCGAGCCTTCTTTTAAATAACTGCTTACAGTAAAATCCGAAGGAAGAAAATCCAGAAAATATTTATAGTCGTGAGAATAAACACTTATCATTAAAATCTGAATAAAAACAAATCCTAAAACTTTTTTCATTTTTTTCCCTTTCAATTATTAAAAACTCAATAAACTAATCTAAAACCATAAAAAGTGTTCCGGCTGAAATAAGAACACAACCTGCTATACTTTTCCATGTGAACTGCTCATGCAAAAATACAAAAGCAAGAATCAAAGTTAAAACAACGCTCATTTTATCAATGGGAACAACTTTACTGGCTTCTCCCATTTGAAGAGCCTTGTAATAGCAAAGCCAGCTTAACCCTGTAGAAAGACCGGAAAGAATCAGAAAAATCCAGCTTTTTCGAGAAATGTCGGTCAGACCTCTTTGAGCATTTGTTAAAAAAACCATAATCCACGCCATTCCCACTACAACCATTGTTCTAATTGCTGTTGCCAGATTTGAATTAACACCTTCAATTCCTATTTTTGCCAGTATGGATGTAAGAGCCGCAAACACTGCCGAAAGAATTGCAAATACGAGCCACATTAATTTCATAACAAATTTATTATACAAGATTATCTATATTAAAAAAGGATTCATTGTTTATTTCTGCCATTGTTTTTGCTATAATTTTTTTCATGATAAATCAATTTTCCCGCATTGAACTTTTAGTTGGTAAACAAGCTGTTGAAATTTTGAATAATGCCCGTATTGCAGTTTTTGGAATTGGCGGTGTAGGTGGTTATACAGTAGAAGCTCTTGTTCGTTCTGGTATTCAACACATAGATATAATCGATAATGATACTGTAGCTCTTTCAAATCTTAACCGTCAGATTATTGCTACTCATTCTACCATTGGCAAATATAAAGTTGATGTAATGAAAGAAAGGATTTTAGATATTAATCCTAATGCAGAAGTAAATGCTTACAAATGTTTTTACCTGCCCGAAACTAAAGATCAGTTCGACTTTTCAAAATACGATTATGTAGTTGATGCGGTAGACACTGTTACTGCAAAAATCCAGCTGATCATTCAGGCAAAACAGGCTGGAACTAAAATCATTTGTGCCATGGGGGCGGGAAACAAAATGGATCCTACTCAATTCCATGTAGCAGATATTTCTAAAACTTCTGTCTGCCCTTTGGCCCGGGTTATGCGAAATGAATGCAAAAAAAGGGGCATTACAAAAGTAAAAGTTGTTTATTCCACAGAAAAACCTGTAATTCCTGCTGCCAGTGAAGAGCAGGGAAGTGCATCAAAAAAAGTTATTCCTGGAAGCAATGCTTTTGTTCCTTCTACTGCAGGATTAATTATTGCAAGTGAAGTTATAAAAGATTTAACTAAAAAAGCTGGAAATTAAAATATGGAGTTTATTCTGTATTATGGAAAAAACTAATAAATTAAATTACAAAAAAACATTACGAGCCTGCTACCTGGGCTTTATTACTCAGGCAATTGCTGCTAACTTTGCACCTTTATTGTTTTTAAAACTCCACAATGACTTTCAGATTCCTTTAGGAATGATTGCTCTTATTCCAACTGCCTTCTTTTTTACCCAGCTGGTAGTAGATATTTTCTGCGCAAAATTTGTAGATAAAATCGGTTACAGAGTTAGCATTGTAGCTTCAGAAGTATTTTCTGCTGTTGGTCTTATTTGTCTTGCTTTTCTTCCTGAACTGCTTCCTTCTGCTTATGCCGGCATAATGATTAGCGTTGTTCTTTATGCTGTTGGCAGCGGCTTAATTGAAGTTCTTTGTTCCCCAATTGTAGAAGCCTGTCCTTTTGAAAACAAAGAAGCAACCATGAGCCTTTTGCACAGTTTTTATTGCTGGGGTTGGGTTGGTGTAACTTTAATTTCTACATTACTTTTCACTTTATTTGGAATTGAAAACTGGAAGTATATTGCCTGCTTCTGGGCCATTATTCCTTTATATAACATTTACAACTTTGCAACTTGTCCTATAGAACACCTGGTAGATGAAGGCAAAGGTATGACTATACTTCAGCTGTTCAAAACTCCTCTTTTCTGGATTGCTGTTGTTCTTATGATTTGTTCTGGTGCAAGTGAAATTTCTATGGCACAGTGGGCTTCTGCTTTTGTTGAATCTGGTCTTGGTTTTTCAAAAACAGTTTGCGACTTAGCAGGTCCTTGTCTTTTTGGTATAACCATGGGTATTTGCCGTGTCTTCTATGGAAAATTTGGTGAAAAAGTTGATTTAAGCAAGTTTATGATTGGTTCAGGTGTTCTCTGTCTTTTATGCTATATTATGGCATCTGTTTCTGCCAACCCTATTGTAGCTTTAACTGGTTGTGTATTCTGTGGTTTTTCTGTTGGAATTATGTGGCCGGGCACTTTAAGTATTTCTTCTAAAAGAATTCCAACTGGTGGAACTGCAATGTTTGCTTTGCTTGCCATGGCAGGAGATTTAGGCGGCTCAATTGGTCCAAGCACTGTAGGTTTTATTTCCCAGAACGCCGGAGATAATCTTCAGTACGGACTGATGTTCGGTGGTATTTTCCCCGTAGTTCTGGTTATTTTCCTTGTGATTATTTCTAAAATGAACCGCTCTAAATAACTGTTTTTGATTTATTATGCTTTCTGAACTTTTGCTGCAATTTTACCAGCAATAACTGTAATTGCAAAAGTAATAATCATATCTGGAACTGTGTTACCAGTAATCAGGTCAAAGTTCATGAGTACGCGGTAGAGTACAAAACCTACTACCCAAATAATCATTTTCATAACATCAATTGATTTTTCAGATGAGTCTACTTTTACAACAAAGAAGTCTGCCAGTAAAATAGCAATCATTGGAGCAAATACAGAACCAATCAAATAAAGGAAGTCTGTAATGTCATCCATAGGAAGGAAGATAGCACCAATTGTTCCTAAAACAGTAACGCCTACACCAATCCATTTTGCAGAAAGTTTTGGGAAAATTGTTTTTCCAGATTCACCAGCACTATATGCGTCAAGGAAGGTTGTGGTAACAGTTGAAAGAATAAGAATGATTAATGCAGCAATTCCAAGACCTGCTTTTACCATAATAACTGCAATGTCACCTTCGCCAGTAATAATTGCAGCACCCATACCAATAATGTACATCCAGCAAGAAACTACACCATATGTTACAGCAGAACTTAAAGTTGCCTTAAATGGTTTTTCAGCTTCTTTTGTATAATCACTGATTAATGGAAGCCAAGAAAGAGGCATTGCTATTGCAAGTTCAATTGCAGCTCCAAAAGACATAGCTTCTTCTAAAGCACCGTCAATCTGAACAACCGAATTGTCTCCAAAGAAAATTACTTTTGACAAAACAAGTGTCAGAATAAAAAGGGCTGTCATGGCAATAGAATTAATTACTCCAAGGTTTGTAATTCCAATAACAATCCAAAGAATAATAAGAGCGCCAATTACTAAAGCCCAAACCCAGGCACCTGTGTTGAAAATGCCGTTTACAGAAAGGGCACCGTCATAAATCATAATACCTGTCCAGCCAACCAGCTGAAGAACATTCAAAATTGCAAAAAACTTGCTGCCCAATTTACCAAAGCTGTAGCCTGTTGTTTCCATAGAATTCTTTTTAGACAAAGCACCAATGTAACCTGCAAAAAATAAAAGTGCACAACCAATTACATGACCAATTAAAATTGCAGCAATACCTTTTCCAAAACCAAGAGGCGCAAAATATGTACCTGTAAGAATTTCTGCAATAGAAACTCCGGCTCCAAACCAAATAAGTGTGTTATTTAAAACTGATGTTTTTTTATTTTCCATTTTAAGATCCTTCTATTTAATTACATAAGCATGGTTCATAGGACCACTGCCTTTTCCTAAATCCAGCATTGTAGCCAAAGCCCCGGAAATATAGTCTTTTGCAGCTTTTACAGAATCTTTAAGACTTTTTCCTTTTGCAAGATTGCTGGCAATTGCACTAGAAAGAGTACAACCTGTTCCATGAGTATTAGGATTGTCAATTTTTTTACCATAAAACCAGGTGCCTTCTTTGCCGTCATAAAGATAGTCATTTGCATCATTAAGAGAGTGACCTCCCTTAAGCAAAACTGCACAACCATATTTAGCATTGATTGCTTTAGCTGCTGTTTCCATGTCTGCTTCTGACTGAATCTTCTGTTCAAAAAGAACTTCTGCTTCTGGAATATTAGGAGTAATGAGTGTTGCAACTGGCAAAAGTTCATTACACAAAGTGTTAATTGCTTCATCGCTAATAAGCTTTGCTCCACTGGTTGCAACCATTACAGGATCTACAACAATGTTTTTTAACTGATAAGTTTTGATTGCTTCTACAATTACCTGAATCAACTGGCTGGAAGCAACCATTCCAGTTTTTACCGCGTCAGGAAAAATGTCTGTTACAACCATTTTTATCTGTTCTTTCAAAAATTCTGGAGTAACCTCCATAATTCCACTAACGCCGGTAGTATTTTGTGCAGTTAATGCGGTAACTGCACTCATTGCATAAACACCATTACAAGTCATTGTTTTGATGTCTGCCTGGATTCCGGCGCCTCCGCAAGAATCTGATCCTGCGATTGTTAATGCTGTGTTCATATTCACCTCATTTGCATTCAGGCGGTGCCCTCAAGAATGCGTTTTTTGTTATCCCAAGCTTAACTGGGGATGTCTATAATATTTTCTGAACTTCATCCCTTAAAACTGCAGTAGCAGCCTTAATGTCTTTCTGTCCATAAATTGCACTAATTACTGCAACTCCACAGATTCCGCTTCCTTTAAGAAGATTCACATTGGAAGTTGAAATACCTCCAATTGCAACCACAGGAATAGAAACTGCTTCACAAATTGCCTTTAATGTTTCGTGTGGAACTTCAATAGCATCATCTTTACTGCCAGTTGGGAATACAGCTCCCACTCCCAGATAATCTGCGCCTTGTTTTTCTGCAAGAATTGCTTCTTCCACAGTCTGAGCACTTACTCCAAGAATCTTGTCTGGCCCCAGTAAAGAACGAACATCTACAGCATTCATATCGCTTTGACCCACATGAACGCCATCTGCATCAATTTTTTTTGCCAGTTCCACATTGTCATTTACAACAAAAGGAACTGCATATTTTTTACACAAAGCTTTTAATTCCAAAGCTTCTTTTTCAAAATCTTCTTCATTCAAATCTTTTTCACGAATCTGAACAAAAGTTGCTCCACCTTCCAGCGCTTCATCTGTCTGCTGAAGTAAAGATTTTTCACCAACCCAATGACGGTCAGTTACAGCATAAACTAAAAGGGACTGTGTAAGTTCTTCTTTATTTAATTTCATACTTTGCGCCTGCTTCTAACTGTTTGCCATCCATATTAAAGATTGCATCAATAATTCTGTTACGATAAGTAGAATTTCCATCTCCTTCCTGCATGCGGCTCCAGCCAATTTCTCCGGCAAGACCCATAGCACAAACAGATGCAGCTGCTGCTTCCAAAACATTGTCAGGATTTGCAACAATAAAAGCAGTCATCATACCACTAAGCTGGCAGCCAGTACCTGTAATTTTTCCCATTTCTGCTCGACCGTTTCTAATTACATAACATTTTTCGCCGTCTGCTACTAAATCTATGGCACCAGTAACTGCTACAACACAGTTCATTTTTTTTGCAAAGTCTTTTACAAAAACTACAGATTTTTCAAGATTTGCATCTGTTACAGCATCTGCCACATCGGCATCTACACCTTTTGTAGTTCCACTTCCTAAAGCAAGAGTTTTAATTTCAGAAATATTTCCACGGATTACATCAAAACGAACTTCTTTCATCAGTTTTACAGCTGTGTCAGTTCTAAGTTTAGAAGCACCAGCTCCAACTGGATCTAATAAAACTTTATGTCCAAGTTCATTTGCTTTTTTACCTGCAAGGAACATAGAAGGAATTGTATTTTTGTTCAATGTACCAATATTAATGTTTAAGCCACCGCAGATTGAAGTGATATCTTCTACATCACCTTCATCATCACTCATAATAGGACTTCCGCCACAAGCTAAAAGCATATTGGCAACATCATTTACAGTTACATAATTAGTAATGTTGTGAACTAAAGGACAATTGTCCCGAACATTTGAGAAAACTTTTGAAAACATAACAAGCCTCTTATAAAAATAGAATGCCTGTTTGAATGTGCTTTTTGTAGATTGATTTTCCTCAACCGAATGATTGAGTTTAAGATTCCCTACGTTGGCATTATCCAAATCAGGTTATGGGTAAAGACACTTTAGTCTACTCTCAGCAAGGTTGAACCAAGCTCCCCTTAGTGATTTTTATTATACAATTCTGTAGACTTATGTCTATAATATTTTCAGGAGTTAATAATGATTAAGGGTGTTATTTTTGATGCAGATGGAACTTTGCTCGATTCCATGGAAATTTGGGAAAAAGTTACTCCAGATTATCTTGCAAAACGAGGCCATACCCTTACTGTAGAAATGGAAAAAAAGCTTTATTCCATGAGTCTGGAAGAAGGCACAGAATATATTCACGACCTTTTCGGATTATCAGAAACTCCAGAACAGATTAAAGCCGAAATTTTAGCAACCATAGAAGACTTTTATAAAAACATAGTTCCTCTAAAACCTGGAGTTTATGAATATGTAAAAAAACTGGCAGCAGAAAACATTCCTATGTGTGTAGCCAGTGCCGGAAACAAAGAACTGATGGAAGCAGCTTTTACCCGCTTAGGACTTCTGCAGCATTTTAAAGCAATAATCACCTGTACAGAACTGAATGTTAACAAAAGCGTTCCAGACATTTTTAATAAAGCCCGTGATATTCTTGGAACAAAAACAGAAGAAACCGCAGTTTTTGAAGATTCTTTGGTAGCTGTAAAAACCGCAAAAGCAGCAGGATTTATAGTTGCCGGCGTAGATGACATTTTTAATCAGGATGATACTCAGGCAATTAAAGAAAACAGCGATTTATTTATAAAAGACTTTCACACCCTTACAAAACGCTTTGTAATAATTAGTGCGGCGCCAATTAACAATTATAAACGAATCAAAAGCAAGCTGAATCCACAAACAGATTTTTACACTTTCTGCGACGGAGGTTTAAATCATCAGAAAAAGCTTGGCATAAAACCAGACCTAATCATTGGTGATTTTGACAGCCATATAAAACCGGTAACCAGCGTAGAAACCATTCAGCTGCCTACCCAAAAAGATGACACAGACACTTTCTTTGCCATAAAAGAAGGTTTAAGTCGCGGCTTCCTGGATTTCCTTTTTATAGGTTCCATTGGAAACCGTCTGGATCACAGCCTTTGTAACATTTCTGCCCTTTTATATGCACATACTCATCACGCCAAAGCCAATATTCAAGATGATTTTTCTCAGATGGAAATTGCCGGTAGCACAACAATAGAAATTGAAGACTCTGTTTCCTATTTTTCATTAATGACAATTACAGGCACAGCAGAAAATGTAACCATAACAAATGCCAAATATCCCCTGGAAAATGGAACCGTAACTCCAGAGTATCAGTACGCCATAAGCAACGAAGTTCTTCCTGGAAAAACTGCTACCGTAAATGTAGGAAAAGGAAAATTGCTTTTAATAAAAGTGGATTAGAAAAACCTTGTAAACCGATTTCCCAATATTCCTGTTATTCTAAACTGTTTTAAGCCACTTATTGCTAAGCAAGCGGATTACACCAACTATGGCTTTACAAATAGGTTCAGATAAAATACAAAGATAAACGGCCCAGAATGGTAAGTGCCAGACTAGGACTGCAAGCCATCCAAGAGGGAGGGCTATAAGCCACATAAAGCCTACATCCATAAACAGGGCAAAAAGAGTGTCGCCGCCAGAACGGAATACACCAACAACAGAAGTCATATTAAATGCGTCAAATGGGAAAATAAATCCGCGCATTATAATAAAAATTGTGGCCATGGAAAGAACTTCTGCCTCCACCTTAAAAATAAAAGGCATTACTTTTGCCATTGGCATAATCAAAAGTCCCAGGAAAAAAGCCATTACAGCAATAAAAGCACATTGTTTTTTTGCAAGACTCTTTGCTTCTTCAGTTTTCCCCTGTCCTATTGTTTTTCCAATAATAATAGCCGTAGCATTTCCACAACCAAGACAAATAGGATAAACCAGATTAGAAATGCTGTTCATAATATTATGTGCCGCTATTACCAGAGTTCCGCTGTGTGCAAAAATGGAAGCCTGCATAGAAATTCCACATCCCCAGAAAAGCTCGTTCAACAAAACCGGAAAACTGATTTTTGCATAATGACGAACAAATTCTTTATCTTTTACCACATATTCTTTTAAAGGTGCTGCAATAACATATTTATTCATATATGAACCGCCAACTACAATCAGCGCTTCCACAATTCTGGAAATAACAGTAGCAGCTGCAGCCCCAATAATTCCATGTGCCTGAATAATCTGAACACCACCAATATTCACACCAAAAATAAACAGATAATTCAAAAGAGCATTAAGAAAAACCGAAGTGATTGTGGCAACTGCAGGCAATTTTAAATGTTCTGTATTTCGGCAGGAAACAGCATAAGAAACATTCACGCCAAAAAACAAATAACTTGGAGCAACCACTCTAAGATACTGAGCTCCACGACTAATAACTTCCTGATCATTTGAATAAATAGAAAGACACCACTGTGGAAAACAAATACTTACAAAAGCAAAAAGAACCGTAAAACCTAAAGCCAGCTGCAGCATCATACCTGTTGTTTTGTGAATTCTGTCTATATCTTTTTTACCCCAGTTTTGAGCAATAAAAATCTGACCACCAGAAGCAATTCCAAAAACTCCAAGGCTCATTACAAAAAATAACTGGTTTCCCAAACCAACAGCCGCAATATCAACAGCACCCAACTGACCTACCATAATGGTATCCAGCATGTTTACAAAAGATGAAAGAAAATCCTGCAAAATAATTGGGAATGCAATTACAAATAAAGTCTTAATAAATGATTTTGATTTAACTGAGTTTTCCGACGATTCCATTTTTATATTATATAGATTAATAAAAGTAATTAAAATCACCATTGAATTTTTCTTTTTACTGTTTATGCATTAAAGTATAATAAACACATAATACAAATAAAGAGGTAACAATGATCTACAGAAAAGACAAGCACGGAGTAGAAATTTCCCAGTTAGGCTACGGGTGTATGAGATTTTCCAGAAAAGGAAATTCCATAGACTTTGAAAAAGCAGAAAAAGAAGTTCTTGCTGCTATTGAAAAAGGTGTTAACTATTTTGATACTGCTTTTGTTTATCCTGGAAGTGAAGACTGTCTTGGAAAGATTCTTGCAAAAAATGGATTACGTGAAAAAGTTTACATTGCTACAAAGTTGCCTCAATACATTATGCGTACTCCAGCTGCAATTCAGAAAACTTTCGATGAAGAACTTAATAGATTACAGACAAATTACATAGATTATTACTTAATGCATATGTTTACAGATTATGCAGAATGGGAAAAACTTCAGTCCCTTGGAATTGAAGAATGGATTACCGAACAAAAGAAAAAGGGCACTATTAAAAATATAGGTTTTTCTTATCATGGAGAAACCCAGATGTTCCAGAAGATTTTAAATGCTTACGACTGGGACTTCTGCCAGATTCAGTACAACTATATTGATGAAACTTCTCAGGCAGGGCGACTTGGTTTAGAAGCTGCTGCACAAAAAGGAATTCCTGTAATAATTATGGAACCACTTAGAGGCGGCAAACTTGTAAACATTCCTGAACAGGCAAAAAATCTTCTTAAAAATCACGAAAAAAAATATACACCTGCAGAACTTGCTTTACGCTGGCTTTGGAACCAGGAAGGAGTTACTTGTGTACTTTCCGGCATGAATTCCATGGAAATGGTAGAAGAAAACATTCGCATTGCAAGCCAAGCCTCTCCAAATTCCTTATCTGCAGAAGATCTGGAACTTGTGGATAAAGTTAAAAAGATTATTAAAGAAAAAGAAAAGGTTGGATGTACCGGCTGCCGCTATTGCATGCCTTGTCCAAAAGGAGTAGACATTCCAAGTATTTTCCACCATTACAACTTAATGGCCATAGATAAAAAATCTAGTGCCCGCTTTGAATTTGTTCAAAACATGGGGTTAAGAAAAGAACCTGGGTTTGCCAGCCAGTGTATAAACTGTGGTAAATGTGAACAGCATTGTCCACAGCATTTAAAAATCAGGGAACTTTTGCAAGAAGCGGACAAAGCTTTAAGACCATTGCCATACAAAATAGCAATTAACATTGCCCGCAGATTCCTGCTTAAAAAATAAATATAAATCTATTTAAGTTCAAAGGACTTAAAATCCATGGCACCGTCGCCTTCATAAGTAAAATACAAAGGTGACTTTCCACTGTGGATTTTAAGTTCCGAAGAAAATGCTTTCCACTGTTCACAAGGCTCTACTTTAATTTCTGAAACAACATTTCCAAATCTTTCATCTTTTACCACAAATTTTCCATTTCCACTTCCACGAACCATAACCGAAATCTGTTTCGCAGTCTGAAAATCAAAATAACGGTAACCAGCTGTTGCTCCGTCCCGCATATTATTTATGTACTGATTAGGATTTTCTTCTCTGTCTTCCCCTTCCTGTGTAAATGCCGGATGCATTTCGTTCTGCTGGTCCGGCTGGCTTTCTGTGGTGCCGTGTTTGCTATAAAGATGGCAGGCAATTCTAGCTTCGTAAGTTCCATTGTCTTTAAGAGGGCCTCCATTTAAACCGCAGGAAGTAACTTCTGCCTGATAAAATTTTTCTCCATCAAACTTAATTTCTTCTGCACATGCCTGGCGACTAAAAAAATGTCTGTTTGTCTGACGATGGTAGAACACATACCATTTGCCGTTTACAAAAGCCACACTTCCGTGAGTATTTCCACGATAATTTAATGCCTCTTTATTTCCATTTGCACCAATATCAGAATTACTTACCAGAACACCACCAAAACGGTAGTCTCCCAAAGGTGTGTCTGCTACTGCCCAGCAAAGTTCATGCATCCAGGTAGAGCTGTAAATAAAATAATATTTGCCGTTTATTTTACGAACAGAACTTGCTTCAAAAAAAGGATGCTCTGCATATTCAGTGCCAGGTGCAGCAGTAATAATAGGAAGATTTTCTACAGGAGCACTTTTTACAGTAAGCATGTCTTTTTCCAGTTCCATTTTCTGGCTGTTTTTATCTACATTTGGCAAGTGGGCATAGCGGGGACTATTTCCAGAATAAAGATATATTCTCTGGTCATCATCAATAAAAATGCCAGGATCAAATTGGCGGGTATCGTTTCCTGTTCCAAGTGCACGACCATCTGGCCAGCGAACAAAACCAAGAAACTGATATTCCCCTGCGGGAGTGTCGCAAACAGCAACACCAATTTCTTTTAAAAAGTCCAGACAATAATAAAGATAATATTTTCCATCCAGACCCTGACAAACATCTGGTGCCCACAAAGCATGAGCTCCATCTGCATTTCGTGGATCCTGGGTTTTCTTAAAAATTACACCTTCGTAACGCCAATCCGACAAGTCTGTTTCTGGAGCAGACCAGCAAACATAATCATTCTGGCAATAAACATCGCCGTTAAATTTGTCGTGACTACCATAAATGTAAAGACGGCCATTAAAAACTCGTGGTTCACCATCTGGAATATATTCATAACTTGGAAGATATGGATTAAATACCTGTTTTTTCATTTTCTACCCCTGATTTTTAATGTATTTAAATATTCTTTCTGTTCTTTTGTTATACGAAAACTTTCTCTCGCTTTTTGAATTGCCTTATTATGAGTCCAGGAATCCAGCTTTTGTACTTTAATATATTCTATAGCAGCATCCCACTGTTTTACCAAAGCTTCAGCAAAAAACCAGGCTGTCATCATATTTACATAGTATTCATTGGAACGAATATGTGCCGGCCATTCCAGATATTCCGGTTTAAAATCTTCATCTAAAAAAAGCTTCATAAGTAAAAGAATGCCGCAACGCTTTGCATAAGGTTTTTCATCATTTATCCACAAAGGCAATTTTGTAATAATTTTGTCTTTGTTTTTTGTAAACACCTTAGGATTAAGTCCGTCACTTACAGCCCAGTTAGTAATGTATGGAAAAAAGTTTTCAAGTTCTGTAACACACTGGTCAAAATCTTTCATTTCATTTATGAGACAAATATGAAGTATATTTTCTTCATGAAACTGATGTGGAACAGCCTTTAAAAATTCTGCTGTTACCTGTTCTGGCATTTTCCTGACCACAGGCAAAATCTTTTTATATTCAGGAGACCGAATTCCTATAAAAACATCTCTTGGTTCAGTGGGAACAAGTTTTGCAATAAAGTCACCATATTTCTGATCCTGATGTTCAAATAAAACAGTCTGTATTGGTGTCATTTAATCTCCTTGGTTTAATATAAAAACTAATCAATTAAATCATTTTGAAAACGAGAAAGATGTTCATAAGGCAAAATCAGGCGTCCTTTGTAAAAACCGCAGCCATCATTTACAAGACGGTTGTCTGCAGCAGCAAAAAGATTTACATCTACTTTAGCAAGTTCCAGCTGCTGTAAAAGCATGCCCCGTTCAAAAGCTTCATCAAAATAGATACACTGTCCTTCTGGAATAGATTCTCTTCTTGCCCGTTCCTGTTCCTGTCTTTTTTCATATCCTAAATGATTTGCAGGACCAATTTCAGCATAATCATCCATTTCTTTTGTACGAAGCTGTACTTCTATATAACTGCGGGCATTGTTATCGTACAAAGTGATGTGTAAAGATCTGTAGCCCCGGTTATTTTCGTTAACAATGTAGTCTTTATAGTAAGGAACAACTTCGGGATTCATTAATGGTGAACTTAATTTTCCTTCTTGATTCAACATTTCAGGACTGAATCCTCTCTGCTCCAAAAAAGCGGGCAGGGCATTTGCAATTTCATATAAATATGCCAGTTCAATTTCTTCTCTGTTTTCACCAGATTTTATATGACAGCGTGGCATAGAAATAATAATTCTATAAGCAATTAAATCTCTAAACCGGGTAAGCTTATTTTTTATTTCTGCAACAGATGGAAATGCTTTATTTTCCTGATAGTACTCTGAAACAAAACTTACAATTTTTCCGTTGAATTTTTCTTCTGCACGAACAAGACTTTTTATGCGGCCTTTAAAAGTAAAAGCCAGAAAAGGATATTTTTCTGCCATGTACTTATAAAATTCCCGCAGTGTCTGAGACTGAACAGTAAGAAAGTCATTATGTTCAAGAAGTTCTTCCAGCTGAATTAAAAAATTGCAGTGAATTAAATCCACAGGATTATTATTTTCTAATGAGGCTTTTTTTAAGTCTGAAGAATAAAGCTTAAGTATTTTTAATACAGTGTCGCCGTTATAAAGATAGTCGTTTAATGAAACCATTTTCAAAAATTTAGTTAATTTCAAAATCAAGACATGATCTTGAAGCAGTATATGGTCTAACTTTTCCATCTGCAACAGCAACATGTTCAGGATGTTTTGAATATCCTGCCAGTGCTTCTGCACTTTCAAAAGTAGAATCCAGCATTAAGTCTGCATTAGAAGAACCCAGACGACCTGTTGCATTTACTTTTATATCTACAAGACCTGGAATTTTTCCCTTTAAAGCTTCTAATCCTTCTTTAATTCCTTTTTTTACAGATTCTTTTTCTGCATCGGATAATTCTGCTTTTAATGTCCAAAGAATAATGTGTTTTACCATATTTTTACCTCTTTTTAAAACTATACACTAAATAAACTCAGATAGAAATAGAAAATTTTTTAATTTTTTGCACCAGCTTCTCTAAGCAGTTCTTTAAGCTGTTTTGCATTTTTTGTCCCATGCCCTTTAGGATGATTATTAAAAAACACCTGACACTTCTTACCGGCATTTTCTATCATCTTTATAACAGGCACAAAAGAACTTAATTCCCCGCTGGTGTATTCATAATCGTATCTGGCACTGCCATTATTTTCACCTTCATTCACATACCAGGAATCTGCATTTCTGCCATGAAGCCGTAAATATGCCTGAGGGCCCATAAGTTTTTCGTAAAGACTGTTTGCAAATTCCACAGCAGGAAGATTTTTAAGATTCGGCATATCGCAAAACACAACAGGAACCTGCCTTTGAGCAAGTCCGTCAAAAACTGAATCTTTGAGCCACTCTCTGTGACGAAATTCTACAACTACAGGAAAACCGCTAAATTCTTTTATTAAATCAGCCAGATAAAACCGATTTTCCCGATTATAATGAAAGCTTTGTGGAAACTGAAACAAAACAGAACTAAGTAAATCTTTTTCTAAAACAGATTTTACGGCATTTTGAAAAACTTCTGCATCCTCTTTCCACCCAGCTCCAATCTGATGTGTTAAACTTTGATGTGCCTTTATGCTAAAGTTCACTTTGTTTTCAGAGCGTTCCATAAAACCCTGCATCCGTTCCATAGTTGGCATGCTGTAAAAAGTATTATTCAGCTCCAGTGCATTAAACACCGTTGCATAATAAGAGAGAAAATCTTTTCTTGCTAAATCCTGGGGATAAAAAACTCCCTTCCATTCAGGATAATCATACCCGCTGGTACCAATAAGAACCGACATATTTTTATTATACCATTTGTTTTAAAATAAATTTTACCCTTGCCACTATTTGTCACCACGTGTTATTATACTATACATACATTAACTATAATAGAGGTATACAAATGATAACAGGTTTTCCAAGTCCTGCCCAGGGCTACGAGGATCATGGTTTTGATTTAAACACCCATTACATAAAACATCCTGCATCTACTATTTTTATGACAGTTACCAGCAGCAATTACACCCACATGGGTATTTACTGCGGCGACCTGCTGATTATAGACCGGGCAAAAAAATTAACACCAAATTCTCTGGTCATTTACGAAAAAGAAGGTGCTTTTGTCATAGGCCGTCTGTTTTCCATAAACGAACAGACAGTTGTAACTGGTGCCATAACTCATGTAATCCATACAGTAAAGGAGAAATAGGTTTAAAAACCGAAATTTGTATGATTTTACACGCCGACGGAAATTCTTTTTATGCTTCCTGCGAACAAATCTACAGACCAGACTTGCGGAACAAACCTGTTGCCGTCCTTTCAAATAATGATGGCGTAATTATAGCGTTAAACCGGCAGGCTAAAGACTGTGGTCTTAAACGAGGTGATTTATATTTTAAGGTAAAAAATCTTTGCCAGACTTATGGCGTAGAAGTTTTTTCCAGCAATTACACTCTTTATGCAGATATAAGCAAACGCATAACTTCTATATATATGGAATATGCTCCAGAAATAGAAGAGTATTCCATAGATGAATCTTTTCTGTTTTTTAATAACTGTCATTTTTCTACAAAAGAATGGTATGAAATTGGACATGAATTAAAGGAAAGAATCTACAAAGAAGTTGGCATGCCAATTTGTGTTGGGGCCGCTCCTACTAAAACTCTGGCCAAACTTTATAACAAAAATGCAAAGTATCATAACGGTGTTTTTGTTTATGATTCTGCAAAAGTCGATTCCCTTTTAGAAAAAACTTCCTGCGAAGACATTTGGGGCATTGGTCATGCAAGAGCAAAAAAACTTTTGTATCATGGGGTGAAAAATGCACTTATGCTAAAGCACCTGCCTTTGGGAGAAGCTAACCGGCTTATGACATGCCAGGGGTTTGCAACAGTTCAGGAATTAAATGGCATTTCCTGCATAGACAAAGTAATTCGTACTAAAAAAGAAGTTATAACTTCCAGCCGTCAGTTTTCTAAAAAGATTTATGACTTAAAAACTCTGGAATGTGCTTTAGTGCAGTACACGGAACTTGCTGTAGAGCGACTGCGACAGCAAAAGAGCGAGTGCAAAGGAGTAAGCATCTTTCTTTCCACCTGCAATTATTATTCAGATAATTCTGACGAACAGTATTCTAACGGCGCGTATGTAGAATTGCCACGGCTCACCAGCTACACACCAGATATTGTGAAGGTTGCAAGGGCTATTTTGCCTCATCTTTACAGACCAGGTTATGGTTTTAAAAGTATTCTGGTCACCCTTTTGCAAATATATCCTGCAGCGTACCAGGGAGAACTTTGGATAAACCCTTTGGATGATGTAAAAAAAAGGCAGCTTATGAAGAGTGTAGATTCCATCAGCTCAGAATTTGGTCGCGGTTCCATTACTCTGGCAAAAGCATTTGAAACTACAGGTTGGGAAATGAAAAGAGACTATTTAAGCCCCTGCTGGACAACCCGCTTTTCAGATTTTCCAAAAGTATTTTAATAGTACTTCATTAAAATTCAGGAAAATTTCCTAAACAGTCTGACAGTTCCTGAGTAAAATCATAAAGGTCTTCATAATAACCATCTATAATTTCTTGAGCATATTTTTCATAAACTGGAATAATCTTTTCTGCAGGAATATGAACCAACTCTTCTTTGGCTTCGTCCATAAAAGAAGCAGGGCATCCATATGTATTTTTTAAAATCTCTGTAATAAGTTTTTCGGGAGTATTTTTTATTTCTTCTTCAGAAAACTTATTCCTTACTTCCAGATATGTTTTTTCATTATTTTTATTAACATTAAAAAAGGATTTTATTTCTTCTTCGCTCATTTTATTCTCCTAATTTTTTACAGCCTTTATAACCCATCGTATGCTTCTTATAATCAAAAGTATTATAGCACGAAAAATATTTTTTTCATGATATAATACCTTTATGGAAAAAATTATTGTTATTACAGGTGGAACTTCTGGTATTGGTCTTTCGACCCTTAATTGCTTTGTAAAAAATGGATACAAAGTTTATGAACTTAGCCGCAGAGAAAAAGGTGAAAACACCAGTGCTGTTCATATTCCTACAGATGTTACAAAAGAAGAACAGGTTCGTAATGCCATTAACTTTATTTTGGAAAAAGAAGGTAAAATCCATCTGTTAATTAACAATGCCGGTTATGGAATTTCTGGTGCCATAGAATTTACAAGTGCCGAAAAAGCAAAACAACAGTTTGATGTAAATTTCTTTGGCATGGTAAATGTTAATCTTGCAGTATTACCGGTTATGAGACAACAAGGCTTTGGAAAAATTATTAATATAAGTTCCGTAGCTGCTCCAATTGCAATTCCATTTCAGGCTTATTATTCTGCTTCTAAAGCTGCAATAAAATCATATTCCATGGCACTTGCAAACGAAGTAAAACCTTTTGGAATTCAGGTTTCCACAATTCTTCCTGGCGACATAAAAACCGGCTTTACAAATGCAAGACAAAAAATTATACAGGGAGATGACATTTATAATGGAAGAATAAGTCGTTCTGTTGCCGTTATGGAGCATGACGAACAGAATGGTATGTCGTCGGATACTGCAGGTAAAATGATTTATAACATTGCCATCAGAAAAAAAATAAAACCAGTTTATACCTTAGGCTTAAAGTATAAACTGGTAATTTTACTGACAAAAATCCTTTCCGAAAGAATGATTAACTTTATTGTAAGATTGATTTACGCAAAATAATTAAAAAGTTATTTCACCTATATCAAAAGTATTCTTAATATCATTTAACTGAAGTGTCATAATCTGGCAGGTTTGATTTGCCCGGCCAAAATTAGTATAAACTTCTGCCTGAACAATTACAGGCTGCAACAACTTTTGCTGATGATTAGCATAGTAATTTGCCTGAATTTTATATTTTCCATTTGGAGCCACTTTTATAGCAAATTCTTCTGGACCATATCCTTGAGTAAAATCCCGGGACATGCGACCGCCATTTTGTGTAAGTTTATTATTATAAAAACATTTTTCTCCATCTGGATCAGTTACCCACAAATCTATATCACAATCATCTGTGTTCCAGGTTAATACAACTCTTATATCAACATCAAAATTTTCCAGTAATCGGTTGTCCATTTTTGAAGTATCCAGTTTTGATTTTGACCGGCTGATAATACTGTTCAAATCATTTAGCGCTACCTGTTGAATTTGCGAGTAGCGGGAATCCCATTTTTTGCTGGCCAGCTGCCATAAAGTGTCTATCGCTTTTTGAGTTTCACCAGCATTGTTATATGCCAGACCTAAATCTCTAAGGAACTGTGGAACTTCAGGTCGAATAGCAACTAACTTATTAAATATGCCGCAAGCAAGTTCATATTCTTTCCATTCAGAAAGTTTATAACCTAAAGCTCTAAGTACATCTGTATTTTCCAGATTCATTTCTGCAAGATTTGATAAAATACGAAGAGCCTGACCTTTTAATCCTTCTTCAAAGAAATAATCTGCAACTTCCATAAAGAAAGAAGGAGAGGCCTGGTAATCTTTTTTAAGTTCCAGATATTTTTCATACATTTTTACTTCTGGAGTCTTTTTTAGTACAGAAAGATATTCTGCCTTTGAGTTATATGCCTGCAATACTACAGAAGCTTTTCTTTCTACACTAAAAGAAGTATCAGCAGATGCAGAAGCTGTTTTTGCAAGAGAAGTTGTGGCCATAGGTTCAGAAGCAGCCACTCCTCTTTCCATTACATTATTTACAGTAACAGCATAATCTTCAGTTTCATAAAGAGATTCTGGTGCCATATCATTATAAAGAATTGGAGCCTCTGGATTTTTTATTTTCTGCTTGTTGTTTTTAAAATCTTTTGGAGATTTTTTCCACCAGTTTCTATATTCCTCAAAAGTTTTATAAACTTCTGCAGGAATTCCAGACTCTTCATTCTTTTTTACAGCCGAAATATTTCTACTAGCAAAACGATTATATTCTTCTCTTAATTCTTCTGGAGGCTCTACACCATAACGAACATAATCATTTACAGTTTCCAAAACAATAAGAGATGTATCTGGAGTCACAACTGTATATTTTTTTGCAAGTGCAATAATTTCATCTTTATGTTCATTGTAATTCAAAGAAAGTTCCTGTATTTTTTCCATAGCCCATAAACGGCTTACATTTTCAGCTTCTTTACATTCCGAAGTTTCATAAGCAGAAACAGTGAATTCCTTTACAACAACCGGCTTTTTATCATCATAACCAAAACAAAGTTTTATTTTGCCGCTTTTTTTGTTTAAAATTCCGCTTACACAAAAATCTTTAGAAACAGAAACAGCATAATCGCAGGCAGGAGTTATTTGTGAAAATGCAGCAGCATCATAATCTACAGAAAGTAATTTAATTCTTCTATATATAAGCTGATTTATTGCTTCTTCTTTTGTCTTCTCATTTAAATTTACAACTTCACCAGCCAATTGATTTAATGCTTCATAATTTGCACTTGAACTGCAAGTTACGGCCACCATTTTTTCTCTGTTATGATTTTTACTTACACCATATTTTTCTTTACTAAAATTATGTAATCCATCTGAAACTAAAATAATCTGAGCTGCAGTTTCTTTTGAAAAATCTAAATTAAGATTTGTACCTCCATCAAAATCCTGCATTCTTAAAAAAGCAATAAGATCTTTTACAGAGTTAAAATTTTTTCGTACATGAATTGCATTACTAAAAGTTACAGCTTCCAATTTTACAGCTTTAGTTAAAGAAATATAATTTTCCAGAAAACTTAATTCTTCTTCCCTGTTACGATTTTTTCCAGAATCAGAAACATCATAATAAACAACAATTGAATCCGGTAATTTTTTCTTTGTTTCAGCTTTATTTGTAACAGCAGAAAGATTTGGATAATAATAGAAGAAAGTGTCTTTTCCTATAGTTTCTGTATATGCCACATCAGTTTTTATTTGTGATGAATTTGATGAAAGCTTTTTTTCATAAACAATTTGAATCTGACGAAAACCTTTTGCAGGGATTGGATAGATTCGGGTTTTAAAATTGTTGCCGGCTGTCATTTCTAAAAGTCCAGGATCAACATTTTTTCTAACAACTTCTTCAAAAATCTGACGGCCTTTTTCTTTTTCTATAGCAACCGCATTTCTAAGTTTTCCATTAATGTCTAAAGCAAAACCTGTAACAGTTTCTCCCTGTTCCAAAGGAAATTCAAATTCTCCTTCTAAAATTCTATTAGAAGAGTTTGTAACAATTAAATCTACAGTTGTACGGCTAATATTTCCGATAATTTGTGTTTTTTCTGAAGTTTGAGAAACTTTAATAACAGCATCATCTTTGCTGTCTTTTGTGTTGATTTTAACAAAGCGTCCCTGTGCATAAACAGAAACAAGAGAACAAAGTAAAATAGAAGTTAAAATAAATCTCTTCATAAAATTCTCCGTAAGTTCAAAATTTTGAGTTCTTTGATATAAACAAATATATTCAGACTAAGGTTTCAAAACATTTTATAAATCACTAGTAACAAAGCTTTATTTTGCCTATTTTATATAGTATGAAAAGAATTAAATATTTATGTTTTATGTTGATTTTATTTACATCAAAAGTTTTTGCCAGAGAATTAAGCGGCGAAGATTTAAAAGCTGTTAATAAGATTTTAGATTCAAAACTATATGTAAGCGACTACAAAACACCAGAAGAGAAACTAGCCTATCTTAATAAAATTGAAAAAAGCCTTGCATCTTCAATTTCTCCAGAAGCCGCATTAATTTGTAAAAACAGCCTGATTATGGCAAAAGAATCTGCAAAAATTCCAGAAGTAGATTTAAGTTCCTTAAGTTTTGAAATGCCAAAAAAGAAAGAAAAAGTTGATGAAAACGCTAAAAAACTTGCCTTGGATATTTTTGAAAGTTATAAAACTTTTGCTGCTGCCAATGAAGATTTATCATCTCACTTCTGGTTTCACTATAAAGAAGCAGAATTACAAACCTTACCTTATTTGTCAAAAACTCAGAAAAGCAGTAGATACAGCTGCCTGCGATTATGAAAAAGCCAGTGCC